>JAGHDB010000204.1 GCA_021160155.1 Bacteroidales bacterium
GGAAAAACCTAGAACTCAATTACAGTTACAGGACAGAATTGATGAATTGGAGCATCAACTGGCTCAAATGATTCAACAAACTGAACTGTTTCCCGGATATCTTTCAGGGCTTTCTCATGACATTCGTACTCCGCTGAATGCCATCATCGGTTTTTCAGGATTATTGGAAGAGTCTGATGTGACGAAGGATGACAGGATCCTTTATACCCGGATGATTACCAGGAGTTCAAGAAAATTACTTACCCTGATATCCAATCTTATAGACCTGGCAAAATTAGAAACCGGAACCCTTAGTTTAATATCCAAACCGGTTTTTCTGCCCGATCTGATTGAAGACCTGGAGGATGAAATGCTTGAAGAACAAAAAATTTATAACAAAGAGCATCTTACCCTCCGGTTAAATAAACCGGATAATGGAACTTCGTTAATCGTAGCCGATCATGCCAGGCTTTATCAAATATTGAAAATTTGTTTTGACAACAGCCTGAAATATACCGATCAGGGTAAAATAGAGCTGTCTGTCACCAGTTGCGATGACAACCATACCTGCTTCAGGCTCAAAGATACGGGCCGGGGTATGGATGCTGAAACACTTGAACAATTATTTAATCTTTTTTCAAGTGACCAAATGGCGCCTGGTAATAAGATGAAGACCAGGGGATTGGCCATAATGGTGGCACACAGGCTGGCCGAGTTCATGCAGGGAGAGTTACGGGTAATGAGCCAATTGGGGAAAGGTACCACCGTACTGCTTACTCTTCCGAAGTCCTGAGCATTTCAAGTGCGGTATGGATTTTTTCATCCCGGCTGCTTTCTCCCCTGATCCAGTGGATGGTAAATCCACGACGTTCCATGCCGCGTAACCAGGTCATCTGCCGTTTGGCAAACTGATGGATAGCAATATTCAGTTGCCGGAACATTTCATCATAACTTATTTTGCCGAGACAATAATAAGTAAGATACTTGTATTCGAGTCCGTAATAAACCAGATCCTCCGGTGCAATCCGTTTAAGTAATTCTCTGACCTCATCAACCATTCCTTCATCCAACCTTTTTTTTAACCTTTCGGTAATCCTTTTGCGTCGCTCTTCACGCTCGTACCGGATACCGATAATAAATGATTTTAATTTGGGAAACGGAGGTTGTGGTTTTTTGTGTTCATTTGTGAAACGGGCAATTTCAATGGCCCGGATAAGACGCTTTCTGCTGCTGGTGTCTGTAGTATTGTGCAGTGGGCCGTAACGCTTAAGCAGGCGGATCAATGATTCATGATCTTCTCCTTTGAGCTGTTCTCTGAATTCGGGATCCGGCGGGACTTCTACCAACTGATACCCGCGTAAAACCGATTCTAAATAAAGCCCGCTGCCACCGCATAATACCGGCAAATGATTCCGTTTCCTGATCTGCAGATAGGCATCTAATGCATCTTTTTGATACTCAAACAGAGAATATTTATATCCGGGTTCAACCAGATCTATCAGGTGGTATGGAATAATCCGGTTTCCTGTCCGGTATGCTTTGAGATCCTTGCCGGTCCCGAGATCCATTCCGCGATATACCTGGCGCGAATCGGCCGATAGAATCTCCCCGTCAAGAACTGCAGCCAGACCGACTGCAAATTCGGTTTTGCCTCCGGCTGTGTGCCCTGTAACGGCCAGCAGGTCATAACGATCTTTAAAGTCATTCATCGAAACGAAGATAGCAAAGTTAAAATTCACTCTTATTAACTATTTTTACCCATATTAACCGGATAAGTATGGCCCGGAAAATAGATATAGTCAACCGAAAGATATTCCGCGAATACGAATTGATCGAACGGTATACGGCCGGATTGCAACTGGTTGGTACAGAGATAAAATCCATCCGGTTGGGTAAAGCCACTTTGTCTGATGCCTGGTGTTACTTCAAATCGGGAGAGTTGTTTGTAAAAGGGATGAATATCACTCGGTATGAACAGGGTACACATTACAACCATGTGCCTGACCGCGACCGGAAACTACTGCTTACACGCCATGAGCTCCGTAAACTTGAACGAAAAGTCAGGGAGAGAGGTTTCACCATCGTGGTTATTCGCCTGTTTATTACAGATGCAGGTTATGCCAAAGCGGAGATCGCCCTCGCCCGTGGTAAAGCGATTTATGACAAGCGACAAGATATCAAACGCCGTGATCTCGACCGTGAAACAGGCAGAAAGTTCAAATCCTGAAACACAGCAACCCTACAATCATGCAGCCCTGTTTGTTATCAGAAATTCGGACTCAACAGATACTGCTCATAAAACTTGTCAATCACTTTAACGGCATCCTCAGCGGTATCAACTGTGCTGAACAGGTTGAAATCAGTAATATTCACATTGTGTTCTTTCGCGTGCATGATCTCTTTCATCCATTTAATCAGTCCGTTCCAGTATGACTTACCCACCAGAACAATCGGAAACTTGCCGATCTTTCCGGTTTGGATGAGGGTCATGGCTTCAAACAGTTCGTCGAACGTACCAAAGCCACCGGGTAGTACGATAAATCCCTGTGCGTACTTCATAAACATCGTTTTGCGTACGAAGAAAAAATCGAAGCTGATCAGCTTGTCGTTGTCAATGAATGGGTTGGCACCCTGTTCATGCGGAAGGTCAATGTTGATTCCGATAGATTTACCTTTTCCCCTTCGGGCTCCTTTATTTGCTGCTTCCATAATTCCCGGTCCTCCTCCTGTAATTACTCCGTAACCCAGTTGAGTCAATTTGAAACCGACCTCTTCGGCAATCTGGTAATAGGGATTATCGGGCCGGGTTCTAGCTGAGCCAAAGACGGCCACACTCGGGCCTATACGGCCCAGCTTTTCAAATCCGTCCACAAATTCAGCCATGACTTTAAAGATTCGCCATGAATCTTCGGTCTTAATTTCGTTCCATGATTTGTGTTTGAACGCTTCTCGAATTTTATCTTCCTGGTTCATGCCATATTAACTTATTTACGGGTTTGAAATTAGTGTTTCTTTAAGATATTCTGCTGTATAACCTATTCCCTTTTTAATAACCTCTTCAGGTGAACCCTCTGCAATGATATATCCGCCTTCTGCCCCACCTTCGGGTCCCAGGTCAATCAGGTGATCAGCTGCTTTGATCACTTCCATATTATGTTCGATCACAATTACGGTATTGCCTTTATCTACCAAATTGTTTAACACTTTAAGCAACACGCGGATATCTTCAAAATGCAGTCCGGTAGTAGGTTCATCCAAAATATAGAGGGTTTTGCCGGTTTCTTTCTTCCCCAGTTCATTGGCTAATTTTACGCGCTGTGATTCTCCTCCTGAAAGCGTGGTTGAAGCTTGTCCGAGCGTGATGTATCCCAGTCCCACCTCTTTTAAGGTCCTTAGTTTCTGAAGAATATGGGGATGGTTTTCAAAGAAATCATACGCCTGGTTAATCGTCATGTTCAGGATATCGGCAATTGAGTTGCCTTTATATCTGACTTCAAGAGTTTCACGGTTGTATCTTTTACCGTTGCATGCTTCACAAGGTACATACACATCCGGAAGAAAATTCATTTCAATGGTTCGAATCCCTGCTCCCTGGCAGGTTTCGCACCGTCCCCCTTTTACATTAAAAGAGAACCTCCCGGGTTTATACCCCCTGATCTGTGCTTCAGGTAACTTTGTGTAAAAATTCCGGATCTCTCCGAAGATACCGGTATATGTGGCCGGGTTTGAACGGGGTGTACGCCCGATCGGAGATTGGTCAACCACAACAACTTTATCAATATACTCTCTTCCGGTTATGTTATGGTAAGGCAGGGGCTCTTTCAGGGATCCGAATAGATAACGGCTTAATGCCGGATAAAGTGTTTCATTGATCAGGCTGGATTTACCGCTACCCGAGACTCCGGTTACACAGATAAAAAGACCTAACGGGATTTTCACCTCCACGGATTTCAGGTTATGACCCCGGGCCCCTGAAAGAATCAGCTGATGCCCGTTTCCCTTCCGGCGGGTTCCGGGGGTTTCGTTTTGTCGCCGGCCACTTAAGTAAGCTCCTGTAAGTGAATGACTTTCGATTATCTGTTCAGCCTTCCCGTATGCTACTACCTGACCACCATGCCTTCCTGCATAAGGTCCCATATCTATAATATGATCGGCTGAAAGAATCATCTCCTGATCATGTTCCACTACAATGACCGAATTACCGAGGTCACGTAATTTACGAAGAGAATCTATCAGCCGGAGGTTGTCGCGATGATGCAGTCCGATACTGGGTTCATCCAGGATATAGAGTACATTTACCAGTTGGGATCCTATTTGCGTGGCCAGCCGGATACGCTGCCCCTCTCCTCCCGAGAGACTTCTGGTGCTTCGATTAAGGGAGAGATAACCCAGACCTACATCCCGCAGGAAAGAGAGCCGTGAACGGATCTCCTTCAGTACATCCCGGGCAATGATCCGTTGTTTTTCAGTGAGTCGGGTTTCAAGGTCTGAGAACCAGTCTGAGAGATTATTGATATCCATCTTGGCCAGATCGGCGATATGAAAGCCGTCAATTTTAAACCAGAGTGCTTCTTTTTTTAACCTGGTGCCTCCGCAAGCTTTACAGGTAGTGGTTTGAATAAATTGTTCGGCCCATTTTTGTGCTTTACGTGAATGATTCCCGTCCTTTTGCTGGGTGATGTAATTGACAATTCCGTCAAAGCTGAGAAAGTAATTTGACGAGTTGCCTAACGGAGTATTCTCTCTAATTTAAAGGATTCATCCGAACCCAGCAGGATCACCTGCATAGCTTCGTCGGGAATAGTACCGACCGGATCATCCAGAGTAAACCCGTATTTTTTTGCAATTGCTTCTAATTGCCAGAAAATCATTCCCTGCCTGTATTTGCCGAGGGGAGCGATACCACCGTTACGGATGCTAAGGTGGTTATCCGGAATAATCTTTTTGATGTCAATCTCATGTGTGTACCCGAGTCCTTTACAAACCGGGCAGGCCCCCTGCGGGCTGTTGAATGAAAAAGTATTCGGGGCCGGTTCGTCATAAGAAATACCCGTAGTCGGGCACATCAGGCGCCGGCTGAAATAGGCCGGTGACTTCCCGTCGAAGTCGGTAATCATGATTACCCCTTTCCCTTCTTTCAAGCCGGTTTGTAAGGATTCTTTAAGTCTTTTCTCCTGACCACCGGTCAGATGCAAACGGTCAACTACTATTTCAATTTGATGGGTTTTGTAACGGTCAAGTCGCATTCCGTGATGCAGTTCGGTTATTTTACCGTCTATCCGGGCATAGAGATATCCTTTTCTGCGGATCTGTTCAAACAGCTCTTTATAGTGACCTTTTCGTGACCGGATCAGGGGAGCCAGAAGCAGGATGAACTCCTCCCGGTAACGGTCACTGATGATCTGCCGGATCTGATCTTCGGTATATCTGACCATCTTTTCTCCGGTTTCCCAGGAGTAAGCTTCTGATGCCCGTGCAAAAAGAAGTCGAAGGAAATCATAGATCTCAGTAGTTGTTCCTACCGTACTTCTGGGATTTCTGGAGGTGGTCTTCTGCTCAATTGAGATCACCGGACTTAACCCTGTAATCTGATCTACATCAGGGCGTTCCATGTGTCCCAGGAACTGCCTTGCATAAGCAGAGAAAGTCTCCATATACCGCCGTTGTCCTTCGGCATAGATGGTATCAAAGGCCAGGGATGATTTGCCGCTGCCACTCAGTCCGGTTATGACTGTCAGGCGGTTACGTGGAATAGAAACATCCACATTTCGCAGGTTATGCACACGGGCCCCTTTAACTTCTATGGTACGATGGGTATCCGACTTCACCTTACAAATGTATTACTTCCCCTATTGCGGCAGTTGCAGCTTCCATGATAGCGGCTACATAACCTCCCGGTCCGCTACCGATCAGGAGAACATTAAATTTCATATTCGATGATTGATTTGATGTAATATATTAACCAATGAAGGATTAAAAAGTTGCCGGGATGTCAGGTGATGCTCTTTTTAATAAGCGACGAGTACCGGTTGAGTACTTCCTGCGCAGCGGTATAACCTGAGATTTGCCCTTCTGTTACTCTTTTTTCGGCCTGCCGGATTGCTGACGCGAGATCCGGGTGGTTGTAAAAATTTTCAAGCAATTGTTCTTGAATGGTTTGGTGCATTTGCTGCCTGGACTGCTCCAGGCGATGCTGTTCAAAATAACCGTTACCCCGGATAGTGTCAAAATATTGGATTATTACATCCCAAAGACCGGATAGCCCTTTTCCTTCAAATGCCGAGACGGTGAATACTTGTGTGGCCCACCCGCTTTCCGGGACCGGAAACAGGTGCAGGGCACTTTCACAGGATATTTTCGCTGCTTCGGCGGCCTGTATGTTTTCTCCATCCGCTTTAGTAATGGCAATAATATCTGCCATTTCCATAATTCCTCTTTTGATTCCCTGTAATTCGTCACCTGCACCGGCCAGCATCAGCAACAAAAAGCAATCCACCATGGAATGTACCACAATTTCTGACTGACCTACTCCTACCGTTTCAATGAAGATCAGGTCAAATCCGGCTGCTTCACAAAGGATCATGGTTTCAGCGGTTTTTCGGGCAACCCCCCCCAGAGATCCCGCGGTAGGTGAAGGACGGATAAATGTATCCGGATCATTTGCCAGCATTTCCATTCGTGTTTTGTCTCCCAGGATACTGCCCTGTGACTTTGTGCTGCTCGGATCAATGGCCAATACGGCAACCCGGTGACCCTGATCAGTAAGTGATAATCCCATAGCTTCAATAAAGGAGCTTTTCCCAACGCCAGGTATTCCGGTAATCCCGATACGTTTTGATGCTCCGCTATGCGGCAGACAAAGACGGATGATTTCCTGGGCCAGCTCGCGGTCTTGGGGCAGTTGACTTTCAACCAGTGTAATGGCTCTGCCCAAAAGAGTGCGGTCATGATGGATAATTCCATCCAAATATTCATCGGCAGAAAGTTTCTTCTGCTTTTTCCCGATAAATTTACGCGCTGCGTCCGGATGAACCGATGGAGGAGGATCAATTCCCCGATTCATGTTCAATGCAGATTTACGGTTGTCAGACGGACGCATATTTTACTTTTTATTATCTACCGTACCAATCACTCTCAGCATATAAGTGGGATGAGCCGGATCATTCATGATGAGAGTAACGGTATGAAACTGCCTGCCGACCTTTCCGCGACTGTTGAAAGAGCAATCTATGGTGGCTTTTCCTCCTCCGGGGATATTGTAAGAACTGGGCTCGGATACCGTACATCCACAGGTAGTGGATACTTTATGAATGATCAGGGGGTCTTTTCCTTCATTCGTCAAAACAAAGTGATGAGTTACTTTGATCCCTTGTTTGATGGTACCGAAATTGAATACTTCATCGCTGAATTTTGCTTTCGGGGCCCGTTCCAGTTCGCGTTTCGTTAAATGGCTGAAATCCTCTTCAATAGTGGCGCTGACCGCCAAAAAATTCTTGCTGTATGGTTCATCATTGAATGCTACCGCTACTTTATGGATCACAAATCCCCAGTCGTCAATTTTGGATCCGTCGAAAAACCCGATGATCATGCCCTTCTTTTTTGCTCCCAGAATCTCGGGAATGACCTTAAAAGAAAGATAGGCGGGAGGTTTAACCAGTGATATGGCTACGGGTGAATCAGAACCATTATATATCCCGATGGTGTCGCTTTTTATCTGATTTTTTGTTACGGTCTGCATTGAAAGGTGATTGGTTTTAAAGCGGACCTGTCCCATTTGAATCGGGTAATCATCTGCAATGGATTTGGGGCGGGGTTTGACTATCCCGACAATGTAAAGCGTAACGATCTTTTCACGTGCATTGGATTTAACCGTAATCACTTTTCTGAATGCTCCCGGGCGTCCCATCGGATTGAAAGTGACCAGGATAGAGCCGGATGCACCGGGTGGGATCGGCTTTTTACTCCACTCCGGAATGGTACAACCACAGGAGGAGGTAACATTATTGAGCACCAAAGGTTCACTGCCGTTGTTAGTGAATTCAAAACGGTAATTCACGGGCCCTCCCTCCTCCGGAAGAATTCCGAAATTGTGATTCAGCGTTTTAAAAGTGATCGAGGGATCACGAAATTGCCCCGATACAGGTTGAAAAACTATTAGGAATATGGTTAACCCGCTTAGTCCCCATTTACGATTTTTCGTAAAGAATTGATGCAATCTGTTCATAGCTTATAGTGTAAAAACAAACCAAAATTAATAATTTCATCACCGCGTATGCAAAACCGTTGGAGAGATATTTTTATTGTGTGGGGATTCAGTCTTTTCTGTATTACCCAGATGGCTCAGGGTCAGTTCTATAACGGGCTGCAGATGAGTTTTGGAAAAAACCGGATTCAATATGCACGGGGTGATCTGCTTGAAAGCGATTTTTTCTATTCGTTCTATCGCTTTGACCGGTATGATGTTTATTTCTATCCGAATGGTCAAAAATTAGCTGAATACGTAAGCAAACGGGCAGCAGTTGAATTGCAGCGATTAGAGAACTTCTTCGAATATTCCCTGAATAAGAGAGTTATCTTCTTGGTATTTAATAAATTAAATGATTTTCGGCAGAGCAATATCGGATTAGTCACCGGTAAAGAAGAAACAAATATCGGCGGGGTGACAAAGATTATTGATAATAAAGTATTTGTCTATTTTGAAGGAGACTACCGGAAATTTGACCAACAAATTACCGCCGCCATTACCGGGGTAATCCTGCAGGAAATGCTTTATGGAGGGAATGTGCGGCAGCGGGTAACCAGTTCAACATTATTAAACCTTCCGGAATGGTACTATAAGGGGCTTCTGGCATACGTAAGTAAGGGATGGGATGTGGAAACTGATGATTTTGTCAGAGACGGGATCCTGAGTGGTAAATATAAAAAGTTTAACCAGCTTACGGGTGAAGATGCGGTTTACGCCGGTCAGTCTATATGGAATTTCATCTCTGAAACTTTTGGCTCATCAGTGATATCGGCTATTGTTTATTTCACTAAGGTGAATCGAAATGTAAGTGCCGGATTCATGAATGTGTTGGGGCTCTCATTAAATGCCTTAAGTTATGAATGGGAACATTACTACCGCACAAGGTATGAAGGGGATGCTTATCAGGGTGAAATGCCGGATGGTCAGGAAGTTAAACTAAAGAACCGGAAAAACCTGAAATATATCCGCACCAGTATCAGTCCGGATGGTCGTTATATCGCCTATGTTTCCAACCAGATCGGACGGATTAAAGTATATCTCTATGACTCATCTGCCGGTAAATCCCGCGTAATTTACCGAACCGGTGCCAAATTGGGTCAGATTGAAGATTACAGTTATCCGGTTCTTGTCTGGCATCCTACCGGGGCACTGCTGGCTATGATCAGTGAATATAAAGGTAAGATCAGGTTCAGTCGCTATCCTTTGGAAACGCACAAGTGGGTGCATGACGATCTGAAACTATTTGAAAAAGTGCTCGGCTTTTCCTTTGCAGATGACGGAATCAATATTGTAGTCTCGGCAGTGGTTAAGGGTCAGAGTGATCTTTTTATTCATAATCTGGCTGCTCACACTACCGAACGCCTGACCGATGACCGGGCGGATGACCTCTCCCCGCGTTTTGCCGATCATTCCCGGAATATTCTTTTTACATCCAACCGTAAATTCACGAACCTGGACGCGCAGAAAGCGTCAAATGAAACGGAAGATACCTATGATCTGTTTCTTATGCATTACAGTACACATGATCCCAACCTGATCCGGGTGGCTGCCGATCCGCTGTCAGATCACTGGAAAC
>JAGHDB010000296.1 GCA_021160155.1 Bacteroidales bacterium
AGCCAGTACGAAAATCAATCCCAACACTATATATAATATGGTACTTAATCCTGCATGCATCAGAACAAAAATAAGATTTGAATCCGGATTTCTCAAAAAAAAGTAATCTTAAAAAAAATAACAATCATTTTATCTCGTTATTTTCGATAAATGAAACAACGAATCCAACGCATGTTCCCGGCTCTGTTACTGTTATTGGGAGTATTATCCTCCTGCGACCGTCACAGGCAGATACCGGTACCTTACGTATACGTAAATTACACCGTCTATCTGAATAATCCCTCGAATTATCCGCTTCAGGTACCGGGCAACTATCTGATCCTGCCGGATCTGGGAAATCACGGAATTATTCTTTACCGTCGAACCATCGGGGAGCCGGATGACTTTGTGGCTTTCGATCTGACCTGTACCAACGAACCTCTTGACGAATGTGTATTGTCAATGGATAGTACCGGTTTTTACCTTGAATGTCCCTGTTGCGGATCCAGATTTTCTGTCTGGGACGGTATGGTAGTCAAGGGCCCGTCCCGGTGGCCGTTGCTGCAATATCAAACTGCATATAACGGTACCACGGTCAGGATATACAATTAAAGCTTTAGTATCTGTAATGCTCCGGTTTATAGGGCCCGTTAACCGGAACTCCGATATACCGGGCCTGTTCTTTGGTTAACTGTGTAAGTTTCACCCCGATATGTGGCAGGTGGAGCCGGGCAACTTCTTCATCCAGATGTTTCGGCAACCGGTACACACCCAGTTCATATTGTTTCTGCCACAGTTCCATTTGAGCCAGGGTTTGATTGGTAAAAGAGTTGCTCATAACAAAGCTGGGATGGCCGGTAGCACAACCCAGGTTTACCAAACGGCCTTCAGCCAGCAGGATGATTGAGTGTCCGTCTTTAAAATAGTATTGATCTACCTGGGGTTTAATGTTTTCTCTTCGGATTTCCGGATGATGATCGAGTTGACCAACCTGTATTTCATTATCAAAATGGCCGATATTGCAAACGATCGACTGGTCTTTCATCTTCTCCATGTGTTCCAGACGGATGACATCCCGGTTTCCGGTAGTAGTCACATAAATATCCCCTTCAGGAAGAGCCTCCTCAAGCGTTTTCACTTCAAATCCTTCCATAGCAGCCTGCAGGGCACAAATGGGGTCGATCTCTGTCACAATTACGCGGGCACCGTAACTACGCATAGAACGGGCACTTCCTTTACCTACATCACCATATCCGCAAACAACCACTACTTTACCGGCAATCATAATATCAGTGGCCCGTTTGATTCCGTCGGCCAGGCTTTCACGACAACCATACAGATTATCAAATTTCGATTTGGTCACCGAATCGTTCACATTAATGGCCGGGAAAAGCAGATTACCCTGCTCCATCATCTGGTAGAGCCGGTGCACTCCGGTTGTGGTCTCTTCTGAAACACCCCTGATTTCCCCGGATATCCGGGTCCAAAATCCCGGATCCTCTTCAACGCCTTTTTTTAAATTATCCACCAGAGCGATAAAATCATCCCCGGTTTCTGTCTCCTCCATTTTTTTCACTTCATCGGGATGCTGCTCCAAAGCTACTCCGAGATGTACCATCAGTGTGGCATCTCCTCCGTCATCCACAATCAGGTTGGGCCCCACTCCTCCTTCAAAGGTAAGCGCCTGGCGGGTACACCACCAATACTCCTCAAGAGTTTCCCCTTTCCAGGCAAAAACGGGAATCCCCGCTTCGGCTATAGCTGCTGCCGCATGATCCTGTGTACTGAAAATATTACATGAAGCCCAGCGTACCTCAGCTCCCAACTCAACCAGGGTTTCGATAAGTACGGCTGTTTGAATGGTCATATGAAGAGAACCGGTAATCCGTGCATCTTTCAGGGGTTGCCGATCCCGGTATTTTTTACGCAAACTCATAAGCCCGGGCATTTCCGTTTCAGCCAGTTCGATCTCTTTTCTCCCCCATGGAGCCAAAGAACGATCTTTAATCCGGTACCTGATAACCTCTTCTTTATTCTGAAACATAATTTATTTTATTTATTGCAAAGATAATACATCCCTTCCGAACGCCAATCAGTCAGGATCTCCATGGTCTGTTTCCGGTCTTTGACCAGTTGTGCTTTTAATTCATCCAGGCGATTGAATTTCATCTCATCGCGCAGTTTCCGGACGAAGAAAATACGTAATGTTTCACCATACAGATCCTGCGTAACATCAAACAAATGAACTTCGATGGTTTTGTGGTTCAGGTCATCAACCGTGGGCCGGACACCAATATTCAACATACCGTTATAACAGTCGCCTTTTAAGTTAACCTGAACAGCATATACTCCGTCTGCCGGAATAATTTTTGCCAGGTCCGGCAAACCTACATTAGCCGTTGGGAATCCCAGTGACCGGCCCACTTTTTTACCGGTTATCACTTTGCCCGTAACCAGATAAGGATATCCCAATAATCGATTTACAGAAGCCAGGTCACCGGATTGCAGGTACGAACGGATAAAAGACGAACTGATCTTGTGCGACCCTTCAAGATGAAGATCGACAGGATGCACCTGAAAACCGGTAGTTCGCCCAATCTGCCTGAGCATTGACAGGTCTCCGGCTCCTCCCTTTCCAAAGCGGTGATCATCACCAATAACTAAATGAACGGGAACAAAATAAGCAGTCAGGTAATTCCGGATAAAATCTTCAGCCGGCAGTGCAGCAAGTTTCATATCAAACGGGATCACCCAACAGTAATCAATCTTCATTTTCTCAAGAAGCCACAGTTTTTCGTCCAAAGTTGTCAGCAATCCGGACTTATTCTCATGCGGATGTACCACGGATCTCGGCTGAGGCCAGAAAGTGATCACCAAAGTTGCACGCTTTTCAGCAGCAGCCAGATTCACCATCTTATCCAACAACGATCTGTGTCCCCGGTGTAACCCGTCAAAAAACCCAATCGTTACTACCGGCTTGTCTATCCTGATGGATTCGGTTTGATGGTAGATCTTCATGAGAATCAATGAAATTTCCACAAAAGTAAAAAAAAACCCTACATTTGTGGATCATTATAAACGAATATTATGCATCGGATAACTTATTGTATCATAGTGACTTGTATGGCATTATTATTTGCGTCATGTCACCATGATCACAATTTTACACTGACCGGAGAATTGACCGGTTCTGCCGGAGACACTCTGTTGGTTGAAGAGATGGCAGGTAAAACCCTTGAAACACGTCACACCCTGATCACAGATGACACGGGTCAGTTTTCGTTCACTGATACTGCGGCAAATCCCAGGTTATTATTTCTGCACACACCTGAACAGCAGTATATCACCATTCTGGCCCTGGAAGGTGATCAAATCCATATCACTGCTGAAAAGGGTAAAATCAATGAATCGCTAACCATTGAAGGGTCGCCGGCATCCAAGCTGGTATTGACGCTTAATAATGAATTGATTCGTGCCAACGGTATTTTGGATTCACTTTCGGAACAGTACCAGAAACTTCAGGGAACACCTTTTGCTGAACAGGCCATCAGCCGGTTACAGGGAGAATACCAGAAATTGCTGAGCCAGCAGCGGGATTTTGTACGCAAATTCATCGACCAGAATTATGAATCACCGGCGAGCCTGCTCGCCTTGTCGCACCAACTGGCACGACAATCTGTGTTGAATCCGTCAACCGATTTTGATCTTTTTACCCGGGTTGATTCCGCCCTGTATAAAAAATATCCCGAATCCACCCTGGTACTTAACCTGCACAGGTTTGTGGTTTCTTACAAACAGCAACAAGCCGCTCAACCCGCGCAACCATCCAGCTGGATAGGAAAAGAAGCTCCTGATATCAAATTACCCTCTCCGGAAGGAAACATGGTATCACTCTCTTCTTTACGGGGTAAATATGTTCTGCTGGATTTTTGGGCCTCGTGGTGCGTCCCCTGCAGAAGAGAAAGTCCCAATCTGGTAAGTGCCTATCATCAATACCACAGCAAGGGATTCGAAATTTTTCAGGTATCACTCGATAAGCGTAAAGAGGATTGGGTAAAAGCCATTTCGGATGATCAGCTTAACTGGTTGCATGTCAGTGATCTGAAATACTGGAATGCCGCTCCTGCAAAACTTTACGGGGTGCAATCCATCCCTGCTAATTTTCTTTTGGATCCCAAGGGTAAAATTATTGCCCGAAATCTGAGAGGTCCTGCCCTGGTTAACAAATTGAAAGAGCTGTTTGATTAATGTATTGTGGAACCGGGAAAAAACATCTATTTTCTTTCTGACGCCCATCTTGGTTCGCCCGATTATAAAAGCAGTCTGCAACGTGAAAAACGGCTGGTCAGTTTTTTAAAACAAATTCAATCCTCCGCCTCCGATATTTTTTTCCTGGGTGACCTGTTTGATTTCTGGTTCGAGTACCGGCGGGTGGTCCCCCGTGGATTTACCCGGTTGCTCGGCACCCTTTCTGAACTCTCCGATGCCGGCATCCGTCTTCATTATTTTACCGGCAACCACGATATTTGGCTGTTTGATTACCTCGAAAATGAAATAGGGATGACTGTTTATCGCCGGCCCGCCCGGCTGACTCTGGGTCAAAAAGAGTTTTTTTTAGCTCACGGGGACGGATTTGATGAAACCGATCACCGCTTTAAAATTATCAAGAAAATATTTACCTGCCGGATATTACAATGGGGATTCTCCAGGTTGCATCCCAATTTTGCCATCTGGCTGGCACATTCCTGGTCAAACCGCAGCCGTGAAAAACACGGGGAGGATCCCTTCAGGGAAGAAGAAGAACCCATGGTAAAATACGCCCGGAAACACCTGTTAAACCGGGGTTACGATTACCTCATTTTCGGACATCGTCACTGTCCGGTGAATTATCCGCTGGATGATCATACCCGCCTGATTATCCTGGGCGACTGGTTGACTCATTTTTCCTACGCCATGTTTGACGGGGATACTGTAACGTTAGTAGGAAACAAGTTGCAATAAGAGCACAGGGGGATATATCCCCCCGTGTGCCCATACAATCCATCTATTTTTTTATCCTCATTGCGTAAAACGACCGGTAAACAAATACCAAACCGACCGCCAGAAATACCAAACCGATATAGGGTGCAATATTGGTACCTCCATTAGCTTGCGCATGCTGGACCATTTCGATGGAGATCTCAGCAGCCAGCAAACCAAACAGGGTTGAGAATTTAATAATCGGGTTCAAAGCTACTGATGAAGTGTCTTTATAGGGATCACCCACTGTATCTCCAACTACTGTTGCTTCATGTAAAGGAGTCCCTCTTTCATTGAGATCCACTTCAACCACTTTTTTGGCATTATCCCATGCACCTCCCGCATTGGCCATATACATGGCCTGGAACAATCCGAAAACGGCAATGGAGATCAGGTAAGAAACAAAAAAGTTCGGGTCAAAGAAGGCAAATGCCAGGGTCATTGAAAAGAGCACGATAAAGATATTCCACATTCCCTTTTGTGCATAAATAGTACAAATTTTGACTACTGATTTCGAATCCTCCACATCTGCTTTATCCTTATCTAGTCGAATGGTCTTTTTAATAAATTCAACCGCCCGGTAAGCTCCGGTAGTCACCGCCTGAATAGAAGCACCGGTAAACCAGTAAATCATTGCCCCTCCGGCAATGAATCCCAGAATCACAGGAGCATCAGTCAATGAGATACTCAGCATTCCGACTTTTTTTAATATCAGGATAATACTGAATATCATGGTGGTAGCACCTATTACTGCTGTTCCGATTAATACCGGTTTGGCAGTTGCTTTAAATGTATTACCGGCAGAGTCATTGGCTTCAAGATAATGTTTCCCGGTTTTAAAATCCGGTTTAAATCCGAAATCTTTATTAATCTCTTCCTCTATATTCGGTATTGATTCGATTTTAGAAAGCTCAAAAACCGACTGGGCATTATCCGTTACCGGGCCATAACTGTCAACTGCGATGGTCACCGGTCCCATCCCCAGAAATCCGAATGCTACCAGTCCGAATGCAAAAATCGTCGGATAAGTCATGATGGCATCCAGTTGAAGTGTGGAGATCATAAAAGCAATGAACATTAATACAATAATCACACTACCCTGCCAGAAAGCTGAAAAATTACCGGCAACTATCCCTGAAAGAATATTCAAAGAGGCACCCCCTTCACGGGAAGCTTGAACCACTTCCTGGACATGACGCGATTTAGAGCTGGTAAAAACTTTCGTAAATTCGGGTATCAAAGCAGCAGCAAGCGTACCACAACTGATGATTACGGCCAGTTTCCACCATAATCCGACTCCCATGGAATCGCCAATCAGCCAGTAACTGGCGAGAAAGGTCATGATGATGGATACCATTGAAGTAATCCAGATTAATGAAGTAAGCGGATTTTCAAAATTGAACGAGGTGGATTTTCCGTATTTCGCTTTACTATACCCATGATTAATCCAATAAGAGATCAATGAAGTAACCACCATCAACAGTCGCATGGCAAAAATCCAGACAATCAAATTGGCCTGAAATTTCACGTTGAATACACCCAGCACAATAAAAGAGATCAGTGCCACACCGGTTACACCGTATGTTTCAAAACCATCGGCAGTCGGACCGACACTGTCACCGGCATTATCACCTGTACAATCGGCGATGACTCCGGGATTTCTGGGATCATCTTCAGGTAATTTGAAAACAATTTTCATCAAATCGGCACCGATATCTGCAATCTTGGTGAAGATCCCGCCTGCAATTCTCAGGGCACTGGCACCCAGGGATTCTCCAATGGCAAATCCCACAAAACAAGCCCCGGCAGCCTCTCCCGGAACAAAAAGCAGGATGGCCAGCATCATGATCAGTTCTACACTGACCAGTAAAAGACCAATACTCATTCCAGACTGTAAGGGGATCGTAACCACATCAAACGGTTTTCTTTTGAGCGCTGCAAATGAAGTGCGGCTGTTAGCCAGTGTATTGATCCGGATACCAAACCAGGCTACACTGTAAGAACCGAGAATACCCAGTACCGACCAGAGAAGAATCAGCAATACCTTGGGAATTTTCAAACCATTCAATCCCAGGAAATAATAAGCCATGATCGTACCGACAATGGCAAAAAGAATCACCAGAAACCGTCCCTGCTGAATCAGATACGTTTTACAGGTCTGATAAATAGTGCCCGACACATCCAGCATGGAGTAATGCGCCGGGAGTTTACGGATACGGGTATACTGCCAGTATCCGAAAAGCATGCCGATCACTACAATGATCATCCCGTACAACAGCAGATCCCATCCGGTCAGCGCCCCGCCGAAAAATGTGGAATGACGTAAATCCGGAACAACCAGATCAGCTTCACCGGCCCGTGCAAGAGCAGGAAACAACAGGCTCAGTATCAAGGTAATAGATAATAAT
>JAGHDB010000365.1 GCA_021160155.1 Bacteroidales bacterium
AACAATACTCACAGAAAAATCAAATACCTTTTTTGAATCGGGATATAATAAAGTCAACTGGAAAGTACTTTTCAACACCAATGAAGTGATCTGGTTTTCACAAAGCAGCAACTGGGGTCACCTCTATCTGATTAATCTGAAAAACGGATCCCTGAAACATGCCATTACCAAAGGTAAATGGAATGTGCTTCAGGTACTTCGACTGGATGAAGCACACCGGATGATCTATTTTACCGGCGCCGGCCGGGAACCGGGAGATCCCTATTTTCAATACTTTTACCGCGTCCGGATGAACGGTTCGGATCTGACCCTGCTGACCCCCGACAGCGCAAACCATACCATCTCTCTTTCACAAGACGGAAAATACTTTATCGATACATACTCTACCCCGACTACTCCACCTGTCATTGATCTGCGTAATGCAAAGGGGGGAAAAGTACTGACACTTGAAAAAGCAGATATTTCACAACTGCTGGCCACAGGATGGAAACCGCCCATCCCCTTCAGTGTGAAAGCACGCGACGGGGTGACCGACCTGTATGGACTGATGTTCGTGCCTTCAAATCTTGATCCTCACAAAAAATATCCCATCATCAACTCTATCTATCCCGGACCGCAAACCGGCAGTGTCGGAAGCAGAAATTTCTCGCCCTCCCGCGGCGATAAACAGGCACTCGCCGAACTGGGATTCGTAGTCGTTTCACTGGATGCCATGGGAACCCCCATGCGCTCCAAATCTTTCCACGCCGCCTATTATGGTAATATGGGAGATAACGGGCTGCCCGATCAGATTACCGGGATGAAACAACTGGCTGCACGTTATCCCTGGATCGATATCAACCGGGCCGGCATTTACGGCCACTCCGGCGGAGGTTTTGCAGCTGCCGATGCCATCCTGCGCTATCCCGGTTTTTTCAAAGTTGCAGTAAGTGAAGCCGGCAACCATGACAACCGGACCTATGAAGACGACTGGGGTGAAAAATGGCAGGGACTGCTGACTACCCGTCCGGATGGTACCACCAATTACGATAACCAGGCCAACCAGTTACTGGCCGGCAATCTGAAAGGAAAACTTTTACTGGCACACGGGACCATGGACAGTAATGTGCCCCCCAACAACACCCTGCTGTTGGTAAACGCACTCATCGCAGCAAATAAAGATTTCGATCTGATCCTTTTCCCAAACCGCGGACATGGATTCGGCGGTGAACCTTATATGATACGACGACGCTGGGATTACTTCGTAAAAAACCTGATGGGAGCCGAACCACCGAAAGAGTATGAATTTGAATTTGTGAATAAGAATAAATAATGACAGATCCTATCAAAAAAAAAGGGCTGGATATCAACCGGGTCATGTCACAGGCCCGGCAGGCAGCAGACCGGTTTTGTAACTTTTCGCAGGCTCAGATCGACCGGATTGTTAAGGCAATATATATAGCAGGATTCAATAACCGGATCAAACTGGCTAAAATGGCCTGGGAAGAGACCGGGATAGGCATCTGGGAGGATAAAGTTTCTAAAAATGTCATCGCAACCCGGTATGTGTACGAGGATATCAAATCCCTCAAAACCGTGGGCATCGTGAATGAAGACAAGGAATACGGGATCCTTGAAATCGCCAAACCTATCGGACCCATATTCGCAATTACCCCGGTAACTAACCCCACCTCAACGGCACTCTTTAAAATCCTGATCGCGATGAAAACCCGTAATCCGATCATCATCCGGCCGCACGGAGCGGCAAAAAAATGTACGGTTGAAGCGGCAAGAATCTGTTACGAGGCGGCAATCGCCGCCGGGGCTCCCGAACACTGCATCCAGTGGATCAAACGATCTACTCCCGAACAAACCATTGAAATGATGGAACATAAAGCAATCGCCCTGGTATTCGCCACCGGATCGGCCAGCTTGGTCAGGGCTGCCTACCGTTCAGGAAATCCTGCCATTGGAGTGGGACCCGGAAATGTACCCGTGTATATCGGTCAAAGTGCAGAAATACCATTTGCCGTTGACCAGATACTGCTCTCAAAAACATACGACTACGGAACAGTTTGCGCCAGTGAACAATCCCTCATAGTACGACAAATCAAAGAAAAGGAACTGGTTAATGAGATGATCCGGCGTAAAGCCTATTTTCTGGATCATGAAGAACGTAAAAAGATTGAAGAGGTGGCTTATAACCACACACTCAAATCAATGGCCATTGAAGTAATCGGTCAGCCGGCGGTTAAAATCGCCGCCCTGGCAGGCATTACCGTTCCGGATGATACCTCCGTCCTGATCGCCCGGTATGAAAACAACCAGGTAGGCGCCAGATACCCTCTCTCTCTCGAAATACTCGCACCCATCCTGGCCATGTATGTAGTTAATGACTTCGACCAGGCTATTCAAATGTGTAAAAAAATCGTCAGTCACGGGGGCATGGGCCATACAATCAGTATCTTTTCCAATGAAGAAGACAAGATTATGTACTTTGCCGAAGTAACCAAAGCCGGCCGGCTGCTGGTCAATACCCCGGCTTCACAGGGAGCCCTGGGAGGTACTTATAACGGGCTGCGACCCTCCCTGTCACTGGCAACCGGAGCAGGGGGTAAAAACATCACGACCGACAACATTACCGCTACCCACCTGCTGAATATCCAGCGCCTGGCACGCAGAAAACATGTGCCTTGTAACCCTGAAAATACCGATATGTATCTCAATAAAGAGGTGCATGCCGGTAGTATCGAAGAGAATTGTACCTGATCCGATAAATCCCATCGACTTTCCGGTTAATGATTACGGAATTAATCGTTGTTCTACTCTCTTTCCTTGCCGGATATCTTCTCCTGCTGGTTTTGGAACAACATCAACACCAACGCCGGCTGGATAAAATACCCCTGCGTATCACCGTATCCGGTACCCGCGGAAAAACATCCGTAGTCAGACTTCTGGCTTCGGTACTGCGTGAAGCCGGATACCGGGTAATGGCTAAAACCACCGGATCAGAAGCTCAATATATACTGCCCGACGGCCATACAAAAACCGTGGTCAGAAAAGGATCACCCAATATCATCGAACAAAAAAAAGTAATCCGTCTGGCCGCCCGTTACCGATGCGATTGCCTGATCACCGAGATCATGAGCATCCGGCCTGAAAACCACCGGGTCGAAACCCGTCACCTGTTGCGCCCCCATCTGACCCTTATCACCAATTGTTATCCGGACCATCTCAATGTTGCCGGACCCTCTGATGAGGACATGAAGGCACTTTACGACCACGACCGGCTGCCGGGCGCCAAAATATTTACCGGATGGAATGCTCCCGAAGAACTAAACAGTATATCCGGAGATAATCACTTTGAAGAAAACCTGCGCCTGGTTTATCAAACCGCTCATTACCTGAATATTAAAACACATACGATAACAAAAGGAATTCAAAAAACCCGGATGGATATCGGCCAGCCGGATATTTTTCAAATCACCCGAAACGAAAAATCACTCTTTTTTGTGAATGCTTTCGCGGCAAATGACCCGGTATCCACAGAAAAACTGATTAAAAAAATTCGTAACCGCCTCCCGGCCGATCCACCCCTTCTCACAGGATTACTTATACTCCGGAAAGATCGCGGAGCCCGCAGCATCCAATGGATGAATTACCTGGGCAAAACAGAAAAAAATCCCTTTGAAAAAATTTATCTCTCCGGCCTTCATGCACCGGTCCTGAAACGAAAGATCCCACAGTGTGAAATATTAAAATCCACTGACCCTGAAACAATCACCAGGCTGATCATGACCCAGTCGCCACCCCATACCGTGGTCTTGGGCCTGGGTAATATCCGGGGGCCCGGAAAACAGATGATTGAATACTGGCAAAATATCAGCCACCATAAACTGTAACCAATGCCTTATGAACTTTTCTTTATCGGACTACTGGTCACCCTGCTCTTTATCACAGTAACCGGCTATTACCCCGGCGGGATCATCGTGCCCGGCTACCTGGTATTATTCGCAGAACAACCCCTGCGTATCCTGGGTACACTCGCAGCCGCATTGATCGCCTGGCTGATCTACTTGTTATGTGCCAGATACTTAATACTTTACGGCAAACGCCGCTTTGTACTGCTCATTTTGTTGGGAGCCGTACTCTCATTTTCAATATCTTACCTTCTACCCCAACTCTTCCCGGATGCAATTGAATTTAAAGTCATCGGTTGGGTGATACCGGGATTGATCGCCAACCAGACCGAACGGCAGGGACCAGGTATCACCCTGTCAGCCCTGGTAATTGTAACCACTCTTCTCTTTTTTATTGGTAAATTATGGATATTCATCACCTGATTCATGTCGTTAACCTATAATCTCACATATATCCGCCACCGTTTTCTTTTGATTCATGGCATTATCTCTCTGGCATATGTAAGCCTCTATATAGTATTGGTGTCACAGGGTTATACCGTAGTCAAAGATGCGGAAGCTGAAAAAGCTGCTCTGCGGATGGAAGAAAGTATTCAGGTCGTAGCTGCATACTGCCGTCAACAACATATTCAGGTCAACTCTGTTGACGACCCGTTGCAAACCGGACTGGTCGGTCCGGAGTGGTCATCCATCACGACCACCGTCGGACATTTGGAGGCCAAACGAACTACGCTGAACCCCGGTTTCGCATCCCTGGTGGTCAGCATGCTGAAAAAAGCCGGCGTACAGCACGGAGACCAGATTGCAATTGGCTGTTCAGGATCTTTCCCCGCATTATTAATCGCATCCCTTTCGGCCGCCGAAGCAATGGACTTACAAGTGCGATTGATATTTTCACTGGGATCGTCATCATACGGAGCCACCCGCCCCGGTTTTAACCTGCTGCATATCTTTCAGCTTCTGAAAAATCACCAATTTACCTCTGTACAACCGCTGGCCATTTCTCCCGGTGGAGATCATGACACCGGACTGGATCTCGAACCCGAAACCGTGGATCATATAATCAGCCAGATCAGGGCTTTTGGATATCCGTTACTGTTTGAATCCGACCTGCAAAAGAACCTGGCAAAAC
>JAGHDB010000310.1 GCA_021160155.1 Bacteroidales bacterium
GGTAAGATGGTTGACCACCTCCGAGATCAGTACTTTACATTGTTTGATGGCTTCAGGACCGCTGGTTTTCAGCACGGATAAAAGGCTTTCAAGTTCCCTGTCAAGTTCTTTAAAGGGAACTGATTTATTGACCAGTCCGATAGCTCTGGCTTCGTGACCATCAAAACGTTTTCCGGTCAGCATCAGTTCTTTAGCCCAGAATTCTCCGGTTCTTTTCAATACAAAAGGGGAAATACAGGCGGGAATGATACCAATCTTCACTTCACTGAGCGAAAAGACGGTATCTTCAGCACAATAGGCAAAATCACAGGCAGCCATCAAACCATTGGCCCCGCCGATAACAGCACCATGCACCACGGCAATGGTAGGTTTACTGCAATTATATATAGTTTCAAAACAAGCTGAAAGCTGATTGCTTTCCCTGAGATTTTGTTCGTAGGAATAATCGGCCACATCACGCATCCAGTTCAGGTTGGCACCGGCACAGAACGACTTACCCCTGCCCTTTAAAACCACATACCGTATCTGACGGTTCTTCTCTATCTCCGTGAAACAATCAATGATTTCAGCAATCATCACCTCATTGAAAGCATTGTGAATCTCAGGGCGGTTCAGGTAGAGAATCCCGGTATCGTGATCCGTAATGAATTGAATTGTCTGATAGTTATCCATATTCATCTTGATTTATCACATCCTGAAAACTCCATATTGATGCGGACCAAACGGTTGATTAAGTGATGCGGCAATTCCCATGGCCAGTACCTTACGGGTATCCGCCGGATCAATGATCCCATCGTCCCACAGTCGTGAAGTACTGTAATAGGCTGAGCCTTCCATTTCATATTTTTCCAGTATTTCATTTTGTATGGTTTCCCGCTCTTTCCGTGTCAGTTTTTCGCCCCGGGCTTTCAACTGATCCTCTTTGATGGTCACCAATACTCCGGCAGCCTGGTCTCCGCCCATGACCGATATTTTGGCGTTGGGCCACATAAATAATAACCGGGGATCATATGCCCTGCCGGCCATAGCATAATTACCTGCCCCGAAAGAGCCCCCGAATATCAGGGTAAATTTGGGTACATTAGCATTGGCAACTGCATGGACCAGTTTGGCTCCGTCTCGGGCAATACCTCCGCGCTCGTATTTGCTTCCCACCATGAAACCGGTAATATTCTGCAGAAATACCAGCGGTATCTTCCGGTTGGTACAAAGTTCAATAAAATGGGCTCCCTTCAAAGATGTTTCAGAATAGATGATACCGTTATTAGCCAGAATTCCAACAGGATAACCCATGATTCGTGCAAACCCGGTTACCAATGTAGTAGCATAATCTCTTTTGAATTCATGGAAACGGCTGCCATCCACTATTCTCATTATTATTTCGTGTGAATCAACCGGCTTTTTAAAATTCAACGGGGCTATACCGTACAACTCTTCAGGATCATAAAGCGGCTCTTCAGGAGTAGTGAGATCCAGTTTTTGTTTCACCGGTGCGGCAAAACTTTCAAAAATATTCCGGCAGATTTGTATGGCATGCGCATCATCTTCAGCCAGGTGATCAGCTACCCCTGAAACCGAAGTATGAATAACGGCGCCACCCAGTTCTTCGGCAGTTACCTCTTCACCGGTAGCAGCTTTAACCAACGGCGGTCCGCCGATAAATATGGTTCCCTGGTTTCTCACGATAATGGTTTCATCACTCATAGCAGGGACATAAGCCCCGCCTGCCGTACAGGAGCCCATCACGATGGAGATCTGAGGTATTCCCTGTGCAGATAGCCTGGCCTGATTATAGAAAAACCGCCCGAAATCAAAACGGTCGGGAAACACATTTGCCTGTTCGGGTAAAAATATCCCTCCCGAATCCACCATGTACACACAGGGCAGGTGATTTTGCATGGCGATTTCCTGGGCTCTGATATGTTTTTTAATAGCCTCTTTAATATACGTCCCTCCTTTCACAGTGGCATCATTAGCAATGATTACCGTTTCACGGCCGTGAATCACTCCGATCCCGGTAATGATCCCGGCAGATGGAAACCGGTCGTCATACTGGCCGTAAGCAGCTAAAGGAGAGAGTTCAAGAAACGGCGTATGCGGATCAAGAAGGAGGTCAATCCGTTCACGTGCCAGTAATTTTCCCCGTTTCCGGTGTTTTTCTATTGTTCCCGGCGGTCGCTCCGCAACTACCTTATTAAGATGATCCCTGTACTCATTCATCAGTATCAGAAACCGTTTACGGTTTTCACGGAATTCCCGGGAATTAGTTTGAATTTTCGACTTTAAAACGTACAAATTGAATTAAATTTATTGATATTTAGGGATATCTTCATGATTCGAACATCCTCTAAATATAATAAATATTGGGTGATAAAACAGGCGAACGTTGCCTTTAGTCAGTCTATCCGTTCTTGCTCAGAGTCTCCAGTGTTTTTTTATCCAGGATCTCCAGACAGCCTCTTTCTTCAGCGATAATTCCGCTTCGGGTAAAACTTTTAATAACCCGTACCGCACTCATATGAGACATCCCGGCAAATTCACCTAAATCCTTGCGGGTGAGTGATAATTTGAAACGGTTTGCATGAAAAACCTCATCAGCCAAATAAAGCAGGGCATCTGCCATACTGCCGTTCAATTGCTTTCTCGTCATAGTTACAATCTTGTTGTAATGATAAAGAGTTCGCTGATTTACGGTTGACAGAATCTCCCTGCCAAACTGAGGGTTTGAAAGAATCAACTCTTCAAAAACCGTCCGGTCAATAGCACAGATTACAGAATCTTCAAGGGCGGCAACCGAATATTGAAAAGTTTCACTGGAAAAAAGATGCGGCAAACCTATATAATGACCATCGGAGTATATGGTTAAGATCAGATTAAAATCACCGGGTATCTCCTTGTAAATCTTCACCAAACCCGTTTGTAAAAAAAGCACATGGGTCAGAAAAGATCCCTGTTTGGCAATGTGCTCCCCTTTTTTATAGGTAAGTTCCACTCTCCGGTTATTGGCAAAATCAAGCTCCAGTGGTTTTAAAAACTTGAAACAGCTTGACTTATTCTTACATTCAGGACAATTGGCCATAAAAAAATATCCAGCTAATAAATAAAATAACATTTCAGGAAGCGACAAAGTTACAAGAGTTTGTAAAACAAATGAACGTAAATCAACTTTTTTATTGCGCAAGATCATTCTTTCGATTATTCTATCTATCTACATATTGACATGTATCTATACTTGGATGACAATTTGTTTTAAGGTGATAATTCTCTTTTTGTAGTGGACAGACTCTATTTTTACCCCTCGAAAACAGACAGCATAATTCGAACTTATGAAAATAAAAACCATCCTGATTATGTCGGTCATCCTGTTTATCGGCTGGCTGATAATGAACAACTCGCTTCAACCCGGGATTGTAATCAGCGGAGCCATCCTTTCGGTGGGTATCTCCATGATTTTCTGCCGGTACTGCAGGCTGATTAACGATGTTCGCCTCACTCCTAAAGCACTCGCATATTCGTTTGCGTATATTTTTGTTTTCAGCTGGGCTTTGATCAAAGCCAATCTGGATGTAGCCTCCAGGGTGATACGTCCTTCACTCCCGATCAAACCGGGAATTGTTCAGGTCAGGACTAAGCTCAAATCAAAAATCGGCCGGCTGATTCTGGCCAATTCAGTCACTCTGACACCCGGCACTTTAATAGTTGAATACCACGATGATCTGATGTTCATTCATTGGATTGACGTAAAAAGTGAAGATGTGGAAAAAGCCTCACAAGAAATTATCGGTCAATTTGAAAAATACCTGGAGGTAATGTATGGTTAATACAATTCTTACCATAGCGGGGGCCCTGATGCTGGTAGCTATTTTGCTCTCTTTGTATCGTTTTCTGAAAGGCCCTACCACTGCGGATAAAGTAGTGGCATTTGATGTTATGACAGTTTCATCCAGCGCCATCCTGGTACTGTTGGGTTATTACAGTAACCGGTACATCTATCTGGATGTCGCCCTGGTGTATGGCCTGCTTAGTTTTATCGGGGTCATTATTGTGGCCCGTTATATTGAAAAAGGATATTAAAATGGATGTATTAGCAATTATCGGAGCGTTCATCACCCTCATCGGATCGATATTCATGGTATTGGGCGCATTGGGCCTGGTTAGAATGCCGGATGTATTTAACCGGATACAGACCGGCACCAAAGCTTCTACCCTGGGTACTATTCTGAGTTTGCTCGGACTGGCATTGATCGTTCCTTCCTGGTCAGGCAAGCTTATCAGCTTCATACTGTTTGTCGGGCTGACAAACCCGGTATCTTCTCATGTTCTGGCCCGTGCAGCGCATCATCTGAAGATTCCCATGTCTGTGTCTGACCGGACTGTTACGGATAAGCTCAGTGAATATTATAATAATAACCCAAAAGAAGTGGAAGAATGATACTGATTATAGTTTCAATGGTTTTGGGCGTAGTTATGATCGCAGTTTCCCTGGTTGCCCTTCATACCAAAAAATTGCAGGCTGCCATCCTGGCTGCAGGCGTATTGTCACTCATGACTTCCATCCTTTTTCTGTTACTGGCTGCACCGGATGTAGCATTAACCGAAGCAGCCATAGGAAGTGCCCTGACCACGGCAATATTTTTTTACGTGTTGAATAAAATCAAAAATACCCATGTATAAAAAATTGTTTGTCCTCCTTTTACTGGCTGTGCTGGGATGGTCATTTTTTACTCTCCTTCAGACACACCAGGAGCGACAAAGCCTGAATCCTTTGTCAAAACACTATGTCGAAAAGGGACCGGATGAAGTGGGTGCACCAAACTTAGTCACAGCCATTGTAGTCACCTACAGGGGATTTGATACCCTTGGCGAGGTTACCATTCTGTTTGTTTCGGCTGCTATTGTAGGGCTCTTCCTGAAAACCGAAAACCGTCGGCGTAAGTATAAAATCAGAAGCACCAGTGAAATATTGCATGCGGCTCAGCGTCTGTTGTTCCCGGTAATGATTCTTTTCGGTATTTATATTTTTATGAATGGTCACCTGACACCGGGAGGAGGGTTTCAGGGAGGTGCGGTAATCGCCACCGCCATGATCCTGGTTCTGCTGACCAACCCTGAAAGTCCGATCAGCCACCGGGCATTTAACCTGTTAGAATCCGTTTCAGGATTCTCCTATATTATAATAGGTGTTTTAGGCGTACTCCTTGCCGGCGGATTTTTGGATAACCACATTCTGCCCCTCGGCAAGTTCGGGAACCTGTTCAGCGCCGGTGCTATCCCACTTATCTACTCTTTTGTCGGATTAAAAGTGGGTTCAGAACTCTCCAGTATTATACTCAACCTCAATGATGTTCAAAAAGACGACAAATGAATTTTTTCAGTGTACAAGGCATTAGTCTAACGATCGGTTTTATTTTGATCCTGATTGGATTGTGGGGTATTCTCACACAACGGAACCTGATCCGGATCATCATTGGTTTCACCATTTTTAATAATGGTGTCAACCTCATAATCGTTGCACTTGCCTACATGAAGGGTCGTACCGCTCCCATAATCGACCAGGTAGTCACCCGGACTGACGCCGTTGACAAAGTGGCTGACCCGATTCCGCAGGCATTGGTACTGACCGCTATTGTCATCGGAGTGGGTGTCACTGCGGTCATGCTCTCCTATACATTACGCATGTACAGAGCAAAACACTCATTAGAAATTAATGTTTTTACTGAATCAAAATGGTAACACCGATACATTTAGTTAGCGTTGCACTGGGCACCGCCTTTCTCCTGGGATTCACCAAAGACCGGAACTGGAAAATTTCAGGGGGATTGGTATTGCTGGCCCTGCTGCTTATGAACCTGATCTCCGGAAGTTGGACCTATGCACTGTTTTTTGGTGACCAGGTGCCTGTACAGGTCTTTACGGCAGGCTTTAAACCTCCCTTCTCAATCAATCTGCAGATGGGCCGGTTTGAAGCGGCAATCACCCTGATGATCAACTTTGCCGGATTGTTAGGCGCTATTTACCTTTTCGACCGGTTAAAGAAAGCAGGACGATATGCTTTTATGGTCTATATGGTCTTTATTCTCGGCCTCAATGTAGCCGTGATGACCCGTGACCTTTTTAACCTGTTCGTATTCATGGAGATCACTACCATAGCCACTGCAGGTTTAATCTTCCTGGTCCAAACCGGTAAAGCAGCCGCAGCCGGTCTAAAATATATGATAGCCACTTCCATCATCTCCGGAGTTCTGTTAATCGGTATTATTTTTGCTTACTCATTGGTCTCTACCCTGAACCTGGATGGGATCATAGACGGTGGATTACCTCTTATCAAAGGAGGTGCCATGGTGGTCTTTCTTATCTTAATCGCTTTGCTGCTGGAATCAAAACCTTTTCCGGCCAACGGTTGGGGCCTCGACGTATATGAAAGTGCCCATCCTGGTATCGGAGCCATGCTTTCGGTAGCAACCGGACCGATGATTGCATACGTAATATTTAAAGTACTCCCCATTTCAGGCGGCGCCTGGAACCACCTGATTGCCATTACCGGGATCATCACTTTCGTGGGATCTAATTTTCTGGCAATCAAACAACATAATACACAGCGCTTACTAGGATACTCCTCTGTGGCCCAAGCTGGTATTTTATTAATCGCCATTGGTCTTCAGAAAGAGCTGGGACACACGTTCATTTATGTTGCTGCCGGTTTACTGATGACCAATTATTTTGCCAAAGCGGGTCTTTTCTGGCTTTCGGGCCTGATTAAAGGAGAATCCCTTCAAGACTGGACACAGCTGAAAGGTCGACCGGTACTTCTTTTCCTGTTTGGATTATTTGTTTTCAGCCTGGCAGGATTTCCACCATCCCCGGCATTTTTTGCCAAATGGGAATTGATTATGCAACTGGCATCCCACGGCGGATATGTTTGGATGGTATTCATTCTGATCGGATCTTTCTTCGAATTGATCTACCTGACACGTTGGTTCGGACAGGTGATTGGTTCGAAAGAAAAATCATCTGCCCAGCCTGATTTGGCCACACACCGCCTGGTGCCTGTGGGTATAATGGGTGTCGGACTCCTGGGAACCATGGTTTTCTTCCTGCACCATTATGCCCCTGATCTGGCTATCGATTTTATCCCGATTATTTTTATTGCCGCCCTTTTTATCCTGGATTTTCTGCCTGCATTCTTGAAAAATACAGTAACCATCTTAGCAATGGGTTGGTACTTATTGCAACACATCTCAGATGTACAGAATGATACAGTCAGATTAATCTTTTTTCTGATTTTTCTCGCCGGCGGAGCGATTAGTCTTCTTGCCGGATTCAGTTATAAAGGAAAACGGATAGGATATTATCCCTTTGTAGCCATGACTTTCGTGGGCTTAACAGGATTGGTTACCGCTACAACTACTCTGGGTTTCTTTCTCTCCTGGGAATTGATGGCTCTGGGTTCCTACCTGCTGATATCCAGGGGTAAAAACGCCCAAAAAACTTCCTGGATCTATATCCTCTTTTCAGTTGGAGGTGCTTATTTACTGCTGATGGGTTTCGGTGTGTCGTTTGCAGTCACCGGAGACGGATTATTAAGTTCTTTGGGAATAGCTGCCCGGGCACTACCCGCAGTGGGAATCCTGCTGACAATTGGTTTTCTTAGTAAAATTGCTGCAATGGGATTGCATATCTGGCTTCCCGGCGCTTATGCCGAGGCTGAAGATGATGCCACACCCTTCATTGCCGGGATCATGATGAATGCCGGTATTTTCGGACTCATCCTGTCGCTCTCAATTATTGCAGGCCATCCTTTTACCTGGTGGCTGGGCTGGCTGGGGGTCATAACTGCAGTCGGAGGCAATATACTGGCCGCATTCCAGGAGGATGCAAAAAAACTGATTGCTTATTCCAGTATCGGAATCATGGGCTATATTTTATTCGCCCTCTCCATGAACATCCAAATGGCCTGGATGGCTGCTCTTTATTATGTGGTTTTACATTTCCTTTATAAAACAATATTGTTCCTGGCTGTAGGCGGAGTGATTTTTAGAACCAAAACCAGGGAAATGTACCAAATGGGTGGGTTGATCAAAAAAATGCCACTCTCCTTTATTTCCGTTCTGATCGGTATCATTGCATTGGCAGGTATTCCTCCACTGGCAGGTTTCGGCGGCAAGTGGCTGTTTTATAATGCAGTGGTGATGAACGGCTGGTACCTCCAGGGAGCATTGGTTTTCTTTTCCGGAGTAGTAGCCTTTCTCTATTGCTTTAAACTGATTTCTGCCATTTTTCTGGGCCAGGCAAAAGACCGGTATCGTCATATTAAAGAAGCACCGGTATGGTATATCCTGCCTCAATACCTGCTGATCATCGGGCTTTTGATATTCAGTGTTTTACCAGAGCTGGTACTGCAACCTGTTGCTCATGCCCTAAGGAGTATGCCGGGAGAAGGTATTCAATGGGACGGGCATTTTGCACAGACCTCATTCGGATATTGGAATGCATTTATCGTCATGACTGTAATCGCAATCATGTTTGTGATATTGTTGGCCTGGTTGATCCTGAATAGCCGGAAAGCACAAAAAGTGAAACAGTTCGACATGGTTTTTGCCGGGGAAACCCCGTTCACACCGGAAACTTCTCATGTCGCTTATAATATTTATGCTCCTTTTAATAAAGCACTGGGCTTTCTGGTCGTACCCGTCACCACCTGGTTCTGGCATGCCACAGCTTCTGTTACAGATGCCTCTGCCAATCATCTGAGAAAATGGTACAACGGAAACGGTCAAACCTATGCCCTGCAGATGGTGATCTATATTGTTATGTTTTACCTGATTATACGTGGAGGATTCTGATATGTCATTTGACTGGTTAATTAAAATAGGATATGTACTGCTGGGTCTGTTTATTGTATTGAACTATGGCCTTTTGCAATACGGAGTCATCAGGCGGATTTCAGCGCGAATCGGCAAACGAATCGGGGTTAAGGTATATCAGCCTTATATTGACCTGATCAAGAACTATTCGTTTCGTTCACAAATCACCCACGGTGTAATGTTTTACCTCGGACCGGTATTCAGATTATCAGGGGGTGTGGGGGTTTTTCTCTTTATGCCGTTGATCTTCGGATCTGAGCATTTCAGTAATTACTCTTTCTCCGGCGATCTGATCCTGATCCTCTATTTTCTCTTTTTCGGGATGCTCGGGATGGCACTGGGTGCCGGAGAAGGCGGTCACCCGTACTCCTTTATAGGGATCAGCAGGGGATTATCCCAGTTCACTACTATTGAATTACCTTTTACCCTGGCCGTAATATCTCTGGCTATTCAATACCACACTTTTTCCATTACGGATATCGTAGCCGCTCAACAGGGTGGCATCATGCATTGGACCCTGATGACCAATCCGTTGGCCACCGCAGCCGCCATGCTCTCCTTTCTGGGTATGATGGGAAACTCTCCGTTTAATGTGGTGATCGCACCGCAAGAAAATCCGATCGGCCCCCCCACTGAATACCACTCGACTTTTCTGGCTGTTTTGCAAACCAACCGGGCTATTCTGGGACCGGTTGAAGCCATCCTTATGGTGAATCTTTTCTTTGGTGGCGCAACCAATTGGGTAAGTTTGATCATCAAATCGTTTTTGGTATTCTTCTGGCCGGTTTTCGTTGGTATCGTTTTCCCCAGATTCAGGGTTGACCAATCCATTCCCTGGTTCCTGAAATTACCCTTTGTCTTAGGTATCCTGGCCATTTTTCTGATATAATAATCCATTATGGAAAACAAAGATTTTATCAAACCCTATTATGAGTCTAAGATAGTCGAATCTCCTGACGGAGAAGAGATTAAAGTAAATCCACTGGAAGATTATTTTTGCGGAGAGGCTCCTAAAAGCCATGCACCTAACAGCAATAAACTTTGGGAAAGCTTTCTTAACTGGGCCCGGGCCGAATCGCTTTGGGTGCTGGGCTTCGGAACCGGATGTGGCAGTATGGAAATCCTGCCCCTGATGACTCCCCGGTTTGATGCTTATCGTTTTGGTGTACAGATGCGCCCCACTCCCCGGCAATCCAATGTGATTATTATCTCCGGATACCTGAGCGTGAAGACGTTGAAAAGAGCCATCCGAAGCTATGAACAAATGCAAAACCCCAAATATGTCATGGCTCTGGGAAGTTGTACCATCAACGGGGGAATGTACTACGACAGTTACAATACCATAAACCGACTGGATCACTATATGCCGGTGGATGTTTATATAACCGGCTGCATGCCAAGACCTGAAGCGCTGCTGGCAGGTTTTGAAGAGATGAAGCGACTGATAAAAGCCGGTAAAGGAGAAAAAGCCAACGAGTACGCTGAAAATTTTGAATGGTATAAAGCCAATCAGAAAAAAATTATTAAAGACTGGAACATGCCGGATTATAATTGGTAAAGATCATGCAGGAAATTATAGAACGAATCAGTAAAGTATTTTCAGTAGAGGAAGTAGTGCAACAGAATAATCACCAGTGGTTTATTACCGTACCTAAGAAGCAGGCACTGGAATCCGTCACCTATTTGCGTGACCGGGAAGGATTTGTGCATTTTGTCCTGCTCAGTTGTGCTGATTGGATTGAATCGGGGAAATTTCAACTGACTTATCTGCTGAATCATCCCGTTAAAAAAATAGATTTAGGTATCCGTGTTTTTATCGACCGGGAAAATGCAGAAATGGAATCGGCCCATTATCTCTGGGAACAGATTGCTACTTATCAACGTGAGCTGTATGAAATGTTTGGAATTAATTTTCCGAACAGTCCTCGCCTGACCGATCCGCTACTACTTGAAGGATGGGATAATATTCCACCCATGCGGCGCGATTTCGATACACTGAAATATGTAGAAAAAACTTATTTCCCCACACCGGGTCGCAAATCAAATGATCCGGGTACCTATATGAAAGAAAAGCTTTATCCGAATGAATAATAAACTTATTTCATTGCGAGCCGACCGGAGCCTTTTCCCTAAAGAAGGGCCAGATGGCAAACTTGAGATCGACCTTGAATCAGGGAAATACATTAAAGTCTGGCATGGACCGAATCACCCGGGAGTTACCGGAAATATGTCACTTGAAGTGACTATCTGCGGAGATGAAGTGGTTGAATCTAAAACCCATGTGGGATATCTTCACAGGGGATTCGAAAAACTCTTTGAAAGACGCAAATGGATACAGTGCTTTCCGACCAGTATCCGGATGTGTGTACCCGAACCCGATTCAAATGAATATAATTTTGCTGCCTCTGTTGAAGAATTGGGTAATATTGAAGTACCGGAATATGCCCAATGGTTGCGCATGCTGGCATTAGAAATGGCCCGTCTGGCCATTCTGCTGAGAGTGGTTCCGGCTCATGGAGGCACCATGGGACTCGGCCTTGGCGTACAATGGGGTGTATATCTTCGTGACCTGCTCCTCGACCGGTTTGAAGAGCTGACCGGCGGGCGTGTTTATCACATGTACATTATTCCCGGGGGTGTTCGCGGCAAACTACCTGAAGGTTTTAAAAGCCGGTTGACCGAAAATCTGAAATTAATCGACGAATTTACGGTGCGAATTAAAAAATTGATGTTCGATAATGCCGTATTTAAAAAACGTGCCATCGGCCTGGGTGTAATCAAACCCGAATGGGTTTACCAATATGGTATCGTGGGCTCAAATGCCCGCGGAGCCGGGTTTAATTTGGATGTCAGAAAAGACTATCCCTATCTCTTCTATGACCAAATTGATTTCGAGCCTCCTGTGGGTCATGATTCGGATGTTTATACA
>JAGHDB010000162.1 GCA_021160155.1 Bacteroidales bacterium
GCTTAATCCGGCTTTCCCTGAAGGGGTGATGCTGGCTATCCTGCTGATGAATGTATTTGCACCTCTGATTGATCATTACGTGGTGCAAGCCAATATCCGCCGCAGGCTTAAACGGGTTAAGACCGTTACACCCATGAAATCTTAAAATCTGTTCACTATGAATAAGAATAACCTTTATATATTCATTTATGCTTCAGTACTCGTGATTTTAGTGGCTGCTATCCTCTCTGTGACTGCAACTGTTCTTAAACCTTACCAGGATAAAAACAAGGAGATCGCACGAAAATTGAATATCCTTCATTCGGTAGATAAGGGCTGGGATAGCAATCAGGCGACTTCTAAAAATGATTATGTAGAACAGCAATACGAGAAATATATTACCGGCTCCCTCGTGGTCAACAGCAAAGGGGATTCTGTAAAAGGTATGGATGCATTTGCCATCGATCTGGAAAAAGAGTACGCCAAACCTCCTGAAGAGAGAGCGCTGCCTGTTTTTTTCTGTGCCCAGAATGACGGATCAAAAAATATCATTTTGCCGTTGAGAGGCAAAGGTTTGTGGGGGCCTATCTGGGGGTATATATCCCTGCAGGACGACTTCAACACCATTGCAGGAGCAGTGTTTGATCATTCAGATGAAACACCCGGGCTGGGGGCTGAGATCAGTACACGGCCTTTTCAGCTACAATTTATAGGTAAAAAACTGTTTGATGATGAGGGCCATTTCGTATCAGTATCGGTCAATAAATCCAATGAGCCCAAAACCGAGTTTCATTCTGTGGATGCAATTTCGGGGGGGACTATTACCAGTAAAGGGTTACAAAAAATGATTGCTGATTGCATGACACTCTACCTGCCTTATATTGAATCCAATAAAAACAGATGATCATGAGCCAATTATTTTCTTCAAAAAATGTAAAACTGTTAACCAATCCGTTAAATGAGAATAACCCTATAACGGTGCAGGTACTGGGTATCTGTTCTGCTTTGGCAGTTACGGTTAAATTAAAACCTGCATTTGTGATGTCGTTGTCGGTGATCGTGGTACTTACTTTTTCTAACCTGATCATCTCGCTCATACGTAAAGGGATCCCCAACAGAATCAGGATTATTGTTCAATTGGTTATTATTGCTTCCCTTGTAATCCTGGTGGATCAGGTATTGAAAGCATTTGTGTACGATGTAAGCAAGCAGCTTTCGGTATATGTAGGTTTGATTATTACTAATTGCATCATTATGGGAAGGCTTGAAGCTTTTGCGATGACCAATAAACCCTGGGATTCATTTCTGGATGGCATTGGTAAAGGTTTAGGCTATGCCAGAATATCGATAGTAGTTGCTTTTTTTAGAGAGTTTTTAGGCTCGGGGACGATCTGGGGTTATCCGGTTTTAGAGAAACTGGGTGCCTATCAAATCGGGTATGTCAATAACGGACTGATGATTCTTCCGCCGATGGCCCTGATCCTCCTGGGTACGATTATTTGGATTCAAAGAAGCAGGACACGTAGCTTGATTGAGAAAAAATAAATGCTGAGACTATGGAAAACCTGATCAACATATTTGTTAAGGCGATTTTCATTGACAACATGATTTTCGCTTATTTTCTGGGGATGTGTTCCTACCTGGCTGTGTCAAAGACCGTTAAAACTTCAGTGGGTCTGGGAATTGCGGTGACTTTTGTCCTGGTGATTACTGTGCCGGTTAATTATCTGATTGAGAACTATTTCCTTCATGAAGGAGCACTTACCTGGCTGAGTCCGAAATTAAGCGGGGTAGATCTGGATTTTCTCAGTTTCATTATGTACATCGCAGTGATCGCTTCTATAGTTCAACTGGTTGAAATGATTATAGAGAAATTTTCACCTGCTCTGTATAATTCTTTAGGGATTTTTCTGCCGTTGATTGCAGTAAATTGTGCCATTCTGGGAGCTTCACTGTTTATGCAGGAGCGTTCTTATACCAATATCGGGGAGGCTTTTTCTTTTGCTTTCGGATCGGGGATCGGATGGTTTCTGGCTATTGTGGGGCTGGCAGCTATTCGTGAAAAATTACGCTACTCCAATATACCGGCTCCGTTACGGGGACTGGGGATTACTTTCATTGTAGTAGGGTTAATGGGTCTTGCTTTTATGAGTTTTATAGGAATTAAACTTTAATAAAAATACAATCAACATGATCCTGCTTGATACAACAGTCGGAATCGGTCTGGTCGTGGCAGTCAGCATCGGGGCTTTTTTATCGGTGATCCTTCTGCTGGTGGCCCTGCTTCTGTATGCTAAAAGAAAATTGACCCCGCAGGGTAAAGTAACAATTAATATTAATGACGGGGAAAAGATTCTGGAAGTCGAGCCCGGGTCAACTATTCTTAATACCTTATCAATTAATCAAATATATCTTCCGTCAGCCTGTGGAGGAGGAGGAACCTGTGGGATGTGTAAATGTCAGGTCCTTGAAGGGGGAGGGGAAATACTGCCTACTGAGGTAGGATTTTTCAGTCGTAAGGAACAGCAGAATTACTGGCGGCTTGGTTGTCAGGTAAAGGTCAGGAATGACTTAAAGATCAGTGTTCCGAAAGAAATCATGGGTATTAAAAAGTGGGAATGTGAAGTGGTTTCAAACCGGAATGTGGCTACGTTCATTAAAGAGTTTGTAGTAAAACTTCCTGAGGGAGAACAGTTGGAGTTTTTAAGTGGCAGTTACATTCAGATTGATGTGCCTGAGATCGAAGTTGATTTTAAAGACATGCAGGTTGAAGAGCAATTCAGGGATGAGTGGGACCGGTTCAAGTTATGGGATCTGAAAATGAAAAACCCTGAACCGACGTTCAGAGCTTACAGTATGGCCAATCATCCGGCTGAAGGCAACATTATCATGTTGAATATCCGGATTGCCACCCCGCCATGGGATGCAGCCCGGGGTGATTTTGCAAGGGTGAATCCCGGAATCTGTTCTTCTTATATCTTTTCAAGAAAACCTGGGGATAAAGTGATGATCTCAGGTCCGTATGGTGATTTTCATATTAAGGATACCCGTGCCGAGATGCTTTATATCGGAGGTGGTGCCGGGATGGCACCTCTGAGGTCTCAGCTTTTTCATCTGTTTCATACCGAGAATACCAACCGGAAAGTTTCTTATTGGTATGGTGCAAGATCGAAGCGTGAAGTGTTTTACGAAGAAGAATTCAGAAAAATTGAGAAGGAGTTTCCCAATTTCTCTTTCCACCTGGCTCTGTCAGAACCTAAGCCCGAAGATAACTGGACGGGTCTGACCGGGTTTATTCACCAGGTATTATATGATGAGTACCTCAGTAAACATGAAGAGCCTGAGGAGATTGAATATTATCTTTGTGGCCCGCCGCAAATGAACGATGCTGTGTTCAAATTGTTGGATGATCTGGGTGTGCCGGATGAGATGATTGCCTTTGATGATTTTGGGGGATAATCTTTTGTGAAAAAAGCAGGTTGGTTGATCGGGTGGTTGATTGTACTTTCAGGATGTACTTCTGAAACGATTTACCATTACTATGAAGGCCCGATCTTCGGCACCAGTTTTCACATTACTTATGCTACTCGCGCTAATCGTTCGCTGGATCAAAAGATCCTGAAAAAGTTAAACGAATTTAATCATTCCCTGTCAACTTACGATCCCGGATCAGTTATTTCACGGGTGAATCAGAATGATTCGACTGTCAGACTGGACAAATATTTTACGACTGTTTTTAACCGTTCAACCGAGATCTCCGATCTTACCGGTGGAACATTTGACATAACGGTAGCACCTTTGGTTAACGCCTGGGGATTTGGTTTTGCCGGTAAAAAAGAGATGAATCAGAGCAGAATTGACAGTTTGTTGGCCCTGACCGGATACCGGAAGGTTCATCTTGAGGATGGCAGGGTTGTGAAAGAGGATCCGCGCATCATGCTGGATTGTTCGGCGATAGCAAAGGGCTATGGTGTGGATGTGGTGTCGGAATATCTGGAGTTACTGGGAATCAAAGATTACCTGGTTGAGATTGGCGGAGAGATGAGATGTAAAGGATTAAATCCTAAAGGAAAGATGTGGCGGGTTGGTATTGACAAGCCATTGGAAAGTTTGATAACAAGGGAGATACAGGAGGTTATTCAGGTGACGGATATGGCTATTGCGACCTCCGGAAATTACCGGAGATTTTATATTGAGGATGGTGTTAAATATGCGCATACCATTGATCCTTCAACCGGATACCCTGCACGAAGTAATTTATTATCCGCTACTGTAATGGCGGATGATTGTATGACGGCCGACGCATTTGCCACCGCTTTTATGGTCATGGGATTAGATCGTGCGATACGGTTGTCGGACAGTTTATCCGGTATTGAAGTTTTTTTTATTTATGGGGATGAAAACGGAGATTTTAAGGAGTATGCTTCATCGGGTATGCGCAGCCGGATTGTTTCTTACACTTCTTCGGGGCAGTCTTCATTACAACCGGTACATCCGGAGAAAGCGGGTAGCGGGGATCTTTGATCCGCTTCAATTTTTCGTGTCAGATTAAATTGCTTGATTTCATCCTGTTTGGCACAGGTAATTCCTCTTTTCCGCATTTCAAGATTGTGTCCCACAGATGTTTCGGGGAATTTACGTGTTTTGCTGAAAAGTACATTCAAACCTAATCCCATAACAGCCAGGGTGACCAGAATAGTAGAGCATATGAATGTGACTGATAGCATAGTCAATTATTTTAAATATCAAGCCCGCTGTAAAGTTAAACAAATTACCGGTTCAATGGTTCATTTATCCTTGTCCTGATCCCCGGATTTTATTCGTCTTATTTTGATATTGAGCCAGGCGAATGCTATAG
>JAGHDB010000217.1 GCA_021160155.1 Bacteroidales bacterium
GCCGGGTCCCCCTGCAACTCACCTCAATGCCCCAACCGAAGCAACCCCCTATCTGTCAACTAATCCGAAATCGAGCTGCCGTTTCGCCAGATTGGTTCTTAAGATCTCCACCGTAACTACCTGTCCCATTGTAAAAACACGCCGGTTATGAATACCGGTGAGACGGTAATTCTTTTCGTCATACTCATAAAAATCATCATCCAGATCCCTGATCGAGACCAGTCCCTCGCACAGGTTTTCTTTCAACTCTACATAAAACCCCCATTCGCTTACGCCGGAGATGATCCCTTCAAATTTTTTGCCGGTCTGGTCCTGCATGAATTCAACCTGCTTGTATTTGACCGATGCCCGTTCGGCTTTCACCGCGCGGTCCTCCATCATGGATGATTGCACGCATTTCAATTCACATGCACTGTCTGAATACGAGGATCCCCCATTCAGGTACCGGTCAAGCAGCCGGTGTACCATCAAATCGGGATAGCGCCGGATGGGAGAGGTAAAGTGGGTGTAATATGCAAATGAGAGTCCGTAATGCCCGATATTCTTGCACGAATATTTGGCTTTCGCCATGGCTCTGACTGCCAGATTTTCAATGATATACTCTTCGTTTGTACCTTTGATCCGGTGCATCAGCCGGTTCATGGATGCAGCAATAGCCTGGCGATTGGTGGTTTTCACGCTGTACCCGAACTGATTCACAAAATTGGAGAAATTCTCCAATTTCTCCGGATCGGGTCGGTCATGGATCCGGTACACAAAGGTTTTGGCATGCTGTCCCTTTTTCACACGCCCGATCTTCTCAGCTACCTTCTTATTAGCCAGCAGCATAAACTCCTCGACCAGCCAGTTGGCCTCTTTGGCCTCATTGAAATAAACGCCGGTCGGCCGTCCCTCTTCATCCAGATTAAATTTAACCTCTACCCGCTCAAAAGAGAAAGCGCCGGCTTTAAACCGGATGGATCTCAATGCAGAAGCCAGTTTATGACTTTGCAGAATTTCATCCTGAAAATCTCCTTTACCGGTCTCAATAATTTGCTGCACCTCTCCGTAATTGAACCGGCGATCCGAATGGATCACCGTATGCCCGAACCAGGATTTATGTACCACTGCCTTTTCATCCATCTCAAAAACCGCCGAAAAGCAGAGGCGGTCCCGGTGCGGTTTCAGACTGCAAAGTTGATTCGATAACCGTTCGGGCAACATGGGCACTACCCGGTCAACCAGGTACACCGATGTGCCCCGTTCATAAGCCTCCCGGTCAATTACAGAATCCGGTTTGACATAATAACTTACATCCGCAATATGGATCCCGATCTCCCAATGTCCGTTCGGTAATTCCCTGACCGATAAAGCATCATCAAAGTCCTGCGCATCCTCCGGATCAATGGTGAAAGTGGTCACCTTTCTGAAATCCCGGCGACGGGCAATCTCTCGGTTATCAAATCCCTCGGGGATTTTTTCAGCGGCCTGAAGTACCGAATCCTGAAACCGGTACGGCAGTTCAAACTCAGCCAGGATGGCATGCATTTCCGTATCATGGGCCCCGGCTTTCCCCAATACATCCACCACCGCGCCAAAAGGATTTTTCGCTCCGCGCGGCCAGTCAATAATTTTCACTACCGCTTTCATCCCCTCTTCAGCCTCGTTCAAATTACGCGGGTGGATGAAAATATCATACGGCATATCACGATTATCCGGGATCAGAAAAGCATAATGTGCCGATAACTGAATGGTGCCGACAAAGCTGCGTTCACGGTGTTCGAGTATCTCGGTCACCTCCCCGAGCATCTGCCCTCCTTTACGCCGGGCATACAGGTATACCTTCACTTTATCACCCTGCAGGGCATGATTCAAATTGGGACCGGTAACAAAAACCTCCTCCCGGATGTCATCCGTCAGTACCAGGGCAGCTCCCGACCGCATCATTTTAACTTCACCAATGATATGTCCCCGGTATGATTTTTTCCGGTTTTTACTATGTAAAGACTTATTACGCTTTGATACAGATTGTTTCTTCTTATTCATATATTGTAATTATGCCGCAAAAATAGGATATTAATCCCGATCTGGCTATTTTTGGTTATGAACCTGACCTGTTGCCTTCGTCGTTTATTACCCTGGGGGATCTGCCTGCTCAGCCTGTTCCCCCTGCACGGCCAGGATTTTCCCTACACTATTTTCGATACGGAAAAAGGCATGCCGTCTAACCAGGTGTTTAATATCGAATTCGACAACAACCATATATTATGGGCTGCTACCGATCGCGGAGTGGTCCGTTATGACGGATACCACTTTAAAACACTCACCACCTCGGAAGGTTTAAAAGAAAACAGTATTTTACGCCTGTTCAAAGACCGGACCTCAGCGATCTGGCTTACTTCGATCTCAAATTATGTCTACCGGGCCTATAACGATACCGTGATTGAAACCCCGTCAAGCACAGCCATCGCCACACTGCCCGATTCCCTGCGATTTATTCAGCAATTGGTTGTCAATCCGGATAGTTCACTCTATATCGGTTTTAACCGGCCCGGACTGTTTTTGATCCGTCAGGGAGCAGCACCCAAACGACTCACCCGGCATCTGGCCGGGCATGAAACTGCATCCGTCTGTATCAAACGACTGCCTTCGGGAAAATTTATCTGGGATATGCCTACCCAAAACCCTCCCGGAAATAAAATACCCACCCGGGTGGATACCGCCAACGGCTGGATCTACCTCACCTGTAGCGTACAGGATCCAACCAGGTCATTCCGTAAAAAGGCCCTGCCCCTGAACGGGGATGAATGGCTTTTCAGCTTTTCAAACAAACTCTTCCGCCTGAACGGATGCAAACTGACCGGATCCTACTCTTTTAACCATGAAATTCTGGCACTGCACCTCGATTACTCCGGAAATGTCAGGGTAGCCGTTAACCGCGAAGGGGTGTATCTCTTTCGTTCGGGTAACCTGCATACCCGGCCCGAACTCTATCTCCGCGGTGAATGGGTATCGGATATCAATCAGGACCATGAGGGAAACCTCTGGTTCTCTACGCTTAACCACGGTATTCTGATGGTCAGTAATCCCGAACTGCAAATTTACGCTTCCCATACAACCGATGATAAAGACCGTATTATCCGCAGCCTCGCCGTTTTAAATAATACCCTGTATTTCGGCACCGAACTCGGCTCTCTGTACCGGTTGCAACCCACGGCAAATGACCGTTACCGTATAGAGAAAATCGACTTGCCCCGACTCGGGACAGGCGCCATCAGAAAAATGCATCCTACCCCGCAAAACACCCTGATGCTGGTGAAAAACAAACTCGTTGAGGTGAATCCGCCGGATCACCCGGCAAGTTTCAGATTATACCATTCCTATCCGTATGCCATCACCGACCTGCCCGATAACCGTGTGATGGTCACTTATTCAAACTGCTGGGATCTATATACGCCGGATCGTAAAGCCTTAAGAATCACACGAAAAATGCTGCAGCGTATCTACCCCTCCGACAGCCTGTTGCTGAAAGCCGTCCGGGCCATCCGCGTACTCTATACGGACACAACACATAATACCCTTTGGATGGGCTCCCAGGACGCAGGTATATGGTCGAAACAACAGGATACCTTTACAGCATGGGCACCCCTTGATCCCCTGCTCGGCAAAAGAAGCGCCGTTATTACCCGGATGAATAATACCATCGTGACGGGCACGAAAGAATTCGGACTGGTACTGATAGATGCAAACCAAAAAATTTCTCATATCAATAAAAAGAACAGTGCCTTGTCAAGCGACCTGATTGATGCCCTCTATGCAGAAAATGATACCACCTTATGGGTCGGCACCGGAAAAGGTGTAAACCGGCTGACCTTTGATCCCCGGCAGAATACCCTGACACGAATCGACTTTTTTACCATGCGGGAGGGAATGCCCTCCAACCGCATCTTCCAGATTCTGAAATTTGAGGGTAACCTCTGGATCGCTACCAATAAAGGACTGGTTAAAATGAACCTTCAGCCGGACATCCCTTTTGAAAAAATACACCCGGTCGTGGTTATTGACGAAGTACTGGCTAATGAACATCCGGTAGCCCCGTGGAACGGGATGGTACTCGCACCCAACAACAATAACATTACCATCCGGTATAAACCGGTTACCTATCGTAAATCCCTGAATGTCAAACATTATTACAGACTCGAAGGACTTGAAAAGGAGTGGGTGACGAGTGACAATCTCGAAGCCCGGTACCCCAACCTGAAACCGGGCCGTTACCATTTTATTCTGCGTGCCGAATACCCTTCTTTCCCGGGTAAATTAGACGAAAAATCTTTCTCATTTACCATTCTGAAACACTGGTACGAAACCCGCGGAATGATACTGGTATATTTTCTTCTCGGTTTTTTACTCATTTACTCTTTCATCATGTACCTGATCAGGGCACTCAAAATAAGAGAAGACAGAAAACAACGCCTGCTGCTGGCTGAAAAACAGGCACTCCTTTCACAAATGAACCCGCATTTTATCTTTAACTCCCTTAATTCAATCCAGTCATTTATCCTGGATAATAATGAATACCTGGCCAATACCTACCTGACCCGCTTCTCTTCACTCATCCGCAGGATCCTGGATAATTCGAAAAAAAACATGATCCCCCTGGCTGAAGAGATCGAAACACTGAAACTCTATCTCTCCCTGGAACACCTCCGGTTTGAAGACCGGTTTCACTATACCATCCAAAAAGATCCCCGCCTGGATGCCAATGAAATCATGATCCCCCCGATGCTGATCCAGCCTTTCGTTGAAAACGCCATCTGGCACGGAATTGCCCAACTGAAAGAGGGCGGAAAGGTAACTATTGATTTCAAAAGTAATCATAACCGCTACTACTGTAGAATCCGCGATAACGGAATCGGCCGTGCCCGCGCCGGTCAAAAGAAAAATCCGTCGCCTGACCATACCCCTACGGGGATCAATAATGTACAGGAACGGATCGACCTGATGAACCGGATCAGCAACAACCAGATCGAATGGAGAATCGAAGACCTGTACAACCCCGACGGATCCCCCGCCGGTACACTGATTGAATTAATCTTACCCCTGCTATGGAACTGAACCCGTTACCCCCCTCATCCATCCGGACCGTCATCGTTGAAGATGAGCCGAAAAGCCTGTTGACACTCACATCGCTCCTTGAACGGTACTGTACCGAAGTTAACCTCGTCGGAACGGCAAAAAGCGTAAGCGAAGGATTACAGGTGCTCCCGTCTGCTCACCCCGACCTGGTTTTTATGGATATTGCCATGCCCGATGGAAATGCTTTCGACCTGATCAACCGCCTGGACCGGGTGGATTTTGAGATCATCTTTGTCACCGCCTACAACGAGTATGCACTGAAAGCCTTTGAGTTTTCAGCCCTTCATTATATCCTGAAACCGGTGAATTATGAAGATCTGCAAGCCGCCGTACACCGATATCTACAAATTACCTCCCGGCAAAGTATCAATTCACGACTTGAAATACTTAACCAGTCACTTCAAAATAAATACCTGAAAATCAGTCTTCCTACACAGGAAGGACTGGTCATTACCGAACTGAAAGAGATCATACGCATTGAAGCCGACAGTAATTATTCACGGTTTTATCTGAAAAACGGAACCTCCCTGATGGTCTCCAAATCACTGAACCAGTTTGAAGAGATCCTGTCGGGACTCGGTTTTATACGAATCCATAATACCCATATCATCAATATCGACCTGGTCAGAAAATACCAGAAAGGACGGGGTGGAATGGTCTTCCTTGAGGACGGAACCCGGCTACCGGTGTCAATCGGGCGGAAAGAGATGTTTCTTTCACACCTGCACGGAAATAGTATCAACATGAACGATATGCACAACCACACCCCAAAATGACACATCCACTCATTTAAACGGTCAATCCACTCATTTCAGTTTTTTATTATCCCGGGGCACGTTAGCTTAGTAGCCGGATAATACTGAAATGAAAAAATCATTCATTAATCATTCTAAACTTATCAGGGGTAATCATACCCCCCAATTCTCTGTCAATACCCTCCGCCATCCGACAGGATGAGTGGCCACCACACGCTTTACCAGTCCAAAAAAATAGCCGGGTTTTTCTATCCCACCTTCCGGCTATTTTTTTTGTATTTTTACCCCTCGAAAATAATGGTCCGATGACAAATCTGATACTGTACAACACACTCACACGGAAAAAAGAGCAGTTCAAACCGCTGAACCCGCCTTTCGTGGGCCTTTATGTATGCGGCCCCACAGTTTACGGTGATGCCCACCTGGGCCATGCCCGGCCGGCCATAACCTTCGACCTGCTTTTCAGGTACCTGCAGTACCTCAACTATAAAGTCAGATATGTACGTAACATCACCGATGTCGGACACCTCGAGAATGATGCCGATTCAGGCGAAGATAAAATTGTCAAAAAAGCCAAACTCGAACAACTCGAGCCTATGGAGATCGTACAACGGTACACCGACCGGTACCATCACCACATGGAGCAGTTAAATGTGCTGAAACCCAGTATTGAACCCCGGGCATCCGGACACATCATCGAACAGCAACAATTCGTGCAACGTATTCTCGACCGGGGATACGCTTATGAAATTAACGGATCGGTCTATTTTGATGTCGAAAAATATCATAAACAATATCATTACGGCCGCTTATCCGGCAGAGTTCTTGAAGACCTCCATACCCAAACCCGTGCCCTGGAGGGACAGGAAGAAAAACGTAATCCCTATGATTTCGCCCTCTGGAAAAAAGCCGATGCCAACCACCTGATGCACTGGCCCTCCCCGTGGAGTGAGGGATTCCCCGGCTGGCACCTCGAATGCTCCACCATGAGCACCAAATACCTGGGTACCCCGTTCGATATCCACGGAGGCGGAATGGATCTGCTGTTTCCCCATCACGAATGCGAAATTGCCCAATCCACCGCCGCCGACGGCCATGAAGCCGTTAAACTCTGGATGCATAACAACATGATCACCATTAACGGGCAGAAAATGGGTAAATCCCTGGGCAACTTTATTACCCTCGATGAACTATTCACCGGAAACCACCGCCTGCTGCAACAGGCTTACAACCCGATGACCGTCCGTTTCTTTATCCTGCAGGCACACTACCGCTCTACAGTGGATTTCTCCAACGAAGCACTGCAGAGTGCCGAAAAAGGATTGGCACGCCTGATGAAAGCATGGGATATACTGCCCGGGCTCACCCCCGGAGAACCGGGTGAGTTTGATGTAACTTCTTGGAAACAAAGATGTTTTGAGGCGCTCGATGACGATCTGAATACTCCGGTGATGATCGCCCGGCTCTTTGAAGCCGTGCGTGCGATCAACCTGGCCGGTGAGGGTAAAGCCTCTTTTTCTGCCTCCGCCCTGACCGAACTCGTCAGCCTGTTCGATCTTTTTGCGGGACAGTTACTCGGACTGCAAAAACCGGAGAAAGAGCGGTCGCAAAACGACCGTACCACCGAGCTGATCGAAATGGTGCTGCAACTTCGACTCGAAGCCAAACGGAAAAACGATTATGCCACCGCCGACCGTTTGAGGGATGAACTGACCCGCCTGGGAGTGACAGTAAAAGATAAAAAGGATGGATATGACTGGGAATGGGATTCATAAGGATAAAAATATACCACCATACTACCCTGTCC
>JAGHDB010000323.1 GCA_021160155.1 Bacteroidales bacterium
ATTATTTTTTACGGCATCGAGAATGGCCGGTGTACCCCGGTAGCCGTATTTCCGGATCAGCCGGTCGATTTCCGGATCCTCTCCGAATTCTTTTACGCCCGGAGCCAGGATAATCAGCTCGCCTCCGTCGGCAATAGCCATCCGGGTACGGTAGATGGCTTTGTTACCCAGCCAGGTGCTGCGAAACTCTACCGGATCCAGATAGACCACCACTTTCTGAAGCGGTTGTTCCAGTTGCGTGAAATTGACTTTTAAGGAGAGTTTGGAGGCCAGGTTGAATACTTCGTCATCATCGCCGATGAAGAGGCCCCGGGTAATCAGAGGATTGTTTTCAGCATGCTGCCGGGTTGCAGAATTGCGGGATTTCCGTGATTGTGTACCGATCACGGTTAGTACATACAATACCGGCAGGTGTTTCATGAAGCGTTTGTCAGCTTCGTTCAGTACGGCTCTCACCGGGTTATCGGCTCTTCCCATGATTCGTTCCATCCCGTACACGGCACCCAGAAAGTGACTTTTATTGATGCCATCCGGACCGCCGCATCCGACCAGGAGGTTTTTATTATAGTTGGCCATCCCGATCACTTCATGGGGGACTACCTGGCCGATAGAGAGGATCAAATCATGGTGACCATTCCAGATCAGCTTGTTCAGTTGGGCGGGCCAGGGGTAGGATAATGCTCCATTTGTAATTTCAGAAATAAAATCCCCGGGAATTTCGCCGAGGGTAACTACATCGTTTCGCCAGTCGTGTACACGAAAAAGATGATGCGGGATACCGGGATACATCCGGTTTAAATCATTAATTGACATGGCATTATGGGTACCCAGCGCCGGCATGATATCCGTCAGGCGGTCACCATAATACTCATAGGCCATCCGGGTCAGTGCACCGGCCCCCGAATGAATACGGGTCTGGTCAGGTGGTACGGCTAAAACCCGGTTGACCCGGCCGAATTTTTCCAATGCTGCATACAACCCCTGCCGGAGGTCGTCCGGGGAGAGGCTGGTAGTTTCAGATCCTTGTTGATGGTAAATCATAGCTGATTATTTCCAATGCGGAATCTCGGGCAGCAGCGCATTAAATTCGGATAGCAATTGCTGTTGGTAGGCACCTGCAAAAGTGCCGGCAAAAAACCGTACCAGGCCTTCATCGTGGAGTTGCTGCCATGATTCCTCTTCATGGCCCGGTCTGATCGGGAAAAACAGCAGACCGTTGCTGTCGGCCGCTTTAAAGTCGCCGGGGGCATCTCCGATCATCAGGATTTTTTCATCCGGATATTTCCCTTTAGCCCCGTATCTCAAATGTTCGGCCTTGGTCCCATACTCCTGACCCGCAATCAGCCGGATATACCCGTCGATTTGATGTTCTTTCCATTCTCGGGTTAATGCTTCAACCGGAGTTTGAGAGACTACCATTATATCTACCTGATTCTTCATAATTTCCAGTGATTCGGTTACCATCGGGAAAGGAGTAATGCCGTAAACCATATCGGCAATGCAGGCGTTGACGGCCTTTGACCAGGCTAAAGTATTATCGATGACCGGATTATTTACTTCGGATGCGTATTGTTCCAGCACCGGGTTGCCCAGTTTTGTCTCTTTTTGAGTCCATTCGATAAGCGGACCGATATCGGGGATTTTTACTCCTCTGGCTTTTAATTCTTTTCTTTCGGATAGAAGCCGGATGGTTTCGATGACCGCCAGAAAACGGTTGGCCCCCCGGTGTTTAGAATAGAGATTTACAAATTCCCAGGTTTCGCGGGCATATTTGGATACCGGCTGGAGACCGAAAAATTTAATGAAATTCGGACAGAAACACTCTTTTTGTTTGATCTCCATTGTGTCAAATGCACATCCGTCAGAATCAATTCCGATAAAAAATTCTTTTAACGGTTTCAGTTCAATCAGTTTTTTTTGTAGTTCCATAAAATAAAGGGTTTCAGGGCTTCAGTATTGATTAATAAACACATAAACTTTCTAAACCTTCTAAACCTTCTAAACCTTCTAAACCTTCTAAACTTTTAAAGCCATCTCTACGTCAATAAGCTTCAGGTACATATTTGTTTAATTTCTGTTTGGCGAAGACGGGTTTGAACCGTGTAAATCTTTGCAGGCCGTTGATCATCGGGATAGATGGAAAATCATCTCCAATCAGGGGACGGGCATAGGCGATAAAATCGTCGGTAACATCAATTCCGGACGGAGCAATCCATTTTTCCGGAAAAGTACGTTCAGACAGAGCTACTTTTTCAAGCGGTACTTTGTCGTAATGTACATTGTAGATTCTTCCGGGTACTCTCAGGATCGTGGCCATCCAGCCGTTTTCACCGGAAATGGCAATCTCCACGGCTTTTTGTCCCACTTTATAGGATTCATCCAGATCGGTGACAGAGGCATAGATCATCGAATGTCTCTGGTCGGTACCGGGTACCTGTCCGCGTGCGGTACCCCGTGTTTTCAATCCTGCTTCATTCAGATAGTTGATTACCTGCTGGTATACGGTGGTTTTTCCCGATCCGTACGCAGCATGGCCGAATGAATCAAGGGGTGTGGCGGGTTCATCCGGTTGTTGGGACACAGCGAACTGTGCTCCTTCTGAAATTACCACGATACAACGGCCGTCGGTTTTCAATTGATCGTTGATGTGGTCGGTCATCTCTTCCATGGACATGGGGGATTCGGTGAGGTAAATTTGCAGCGGCATTTCACGATGCGGATCGGCCAGACGGGCGGCGGCGGGAATGAATCCGATTTTACGGCCCATGGCTTGAATAACCAGTACCGGGTCGGCCGGGGAGGATCCCCGGTTTTCTTCGTTGGCTGTCTGGATGATGTGTGACCAATAACGTGCCACACTGCCATATCCGGGGGTGTGGTCAATCAGTTTGAATTCGTTGTCTCCCACATCGTTATCGATAGTTTTCGGTACTCCTACAGCGATCAGATCCAGTCCGTTCTCCCGGGCCAGTTCGCTGACTTTAAGTGCAGTATGCTGAGAGTCGTTGCCCCCGATGTAGAAAAAGTAACCGATCTCATGGGCTTTGAATACTTCTATCAGGCGTTTAAAATCTTTTTGCCGGGAGTCTTTCAGTTTATAGCGGCAGGTACCGATGCTGCCGGCAGCGGGTGTAGTGCGCAGCAGGGCGATCTCCTCCTCAGGCTGGGCGCTGAGATCAAGAAGCTCCTCTTTCAGAACACCTTCGATACCATGCCAGCCGCCGTAGATACGGTTAAAGGTGTCGGGGAATGCCCGGCAGGTTTCAATGATTCCCCGCAGGGTATTGTTAATAACCGGAGAGGCGCCTCCGGATTGGGCGATAATGACGTTTTTCATTTGTTGGAATGGTTGAAGTAGTTAAAACGGTTAATTCTTCAGACTCCTCCGAAAGCACTGTATCCGCCGTCAACCGGTAAAATGATTCCGGTTATGAAAGAGGATAATTCTGAGAGTAAAAACAGGGTAGCTCCCTGCAGGTCTTCAGGCTGGCCGTATTTGCCCATCGGAGTATTGGCAATGATCTTTTGTCCCCTCGGCGTGGGGGCTCCGGTTTCTTGATCGGTCAGGAGAAACCGGTTTTGGCTGGTCAGGAAAAACCCCGGTGCGATGGCATTCACGCGCACGCCGGCAGGTGCCAGGTGGACAGCCAGCCACTGGGTGAAATTATTGACAGAAGCTTTAGCGGCTGAATAAGCCGGGACCTTTGTCAGGGGTCGGTAGGAGGTCATTGAGCTGATATTGAGGATTGCTCCGCTTCCTTTATCGACGAGATCGGCTCCGAATACCTGTGTCGAGAGCAATGTACCGGTGAAGTTTAAATCAAAGACGAATTCAAATCCTTCAAGAGGGAGGTCGAAGATGGATGTTGGGGAAGAATCGTGGTTTGAGCGGGAAGAGCCGTGGTTTCTCCCTTTTTGAATATTTTCGGCTTCGGTTGTGGCTTTGGGGGAGTTACCGCCTGCGCCGTTGATCAGAAAATCGATTTGCCCCAATTCTTTATGAATCTTATCGCGGGCTTTTTCAAGCGATTCGCGATTCAGTACGTCGGCTTCAATACCGATGCATGGGGTTTGATAGGATGCTTCAATCTGACGTGCCAGATTCTCTGCTGCCTGACGATTCAGGTCCAGGACAGCCAGCCGGATTCCGCCGGATGCCAGTCCGTGACAGATGGCTGAGCCCAGCACGCCGGCGCCTCCGGTGATGATGCAGGTCTTTTCCTGAAGCCCGGGAAATCCCTTGTAATTGGATGATTGTGATGTCATGGGTATGGATAGTAATTAATGTTTTCTGCGGTGATGATGTCAATCGGACTGTATTGCACGGGTCCGGGAATATTCTGCCGGTTAAGATGCCGGAAAAGGGTCATGATTCCTAAATAACCCTGTGTCTCAGGTTGCTGGCTGATTAGAAAATCAATGGTGCCGTCATTCAAATAGACCTTGTTCTCCTCGATCAGGTCATATCCCACCAGCAGGATTTGTGCTTTGCCGTATGCTTTAAGATAACGGGCGATTTTATGGACTTTTGAACTGGTCACAAATATGGCCCTGACTTCACCGTTGCGAATAAAATATTCATCCAGATGCAGTTCGGGTTCACCGGCTTGGGTCAGGTCAATCTCCAATGAATCAATCCGCACTTTCTTATCATAACGACAGGTATTGAAATAGCTGATGAATCCTTTCTGCCTTTTTTGAAGATGGTGCATAATCCCTTCGGGGCGGGCAAGATTGATCACCAGGATGGTTTCTCTGTCGCGTAATCCGTAACAAATCAGTTTTGCCGCAAGAAATCCGCTTTGCATGGCATCCTGACCGATATAACTGAGACTGTTCCGGTCATCCAGTGATGAATCGATGAACACGTAGGGAATCTGTTTTGCCTCCAGGTGTTGAATGATTTTCAAGGAGGATTTCGGGAATACCGGGGGAAACAGAATACCGTCGGGCGGATCCTTAATAAGATCATCACTGACCCGGATGAAAGATGCTTCATTATTCAGGTCAAAAAAATATTGATCCACACTTCCGTTAAAATCGCTGATTTCGGCAATTGCTTTCTCCACACCCTTAAGTGGTAATGCCCAGTAAGGGTTATCATTTGATGCAGAGGGCAGCAAGGCGGCGATGCGGTATTTCTTTTTGGATGCAAGTGACTTGGCGATCAGGTTGGGGGTATATCCGGTTTTTTTGAGGATTTTCAGGATCCGGGTACGGGTCGCAGGGGATACTTCATTACGCTGATGGATCACACGATCCACCGTACCGGGTGAAACACCCGCCATTTCAGCTATATCCTTTATCCGGATTCGTTTTGGCACCTGGTTTTTCTTTTGATCCGGTATCAAAGATAGGGATTTTTTTAATTTCCGTGTGCGCACACGGAGAGAAAAGTATGAAAAGTTACGAAGGGGTTGGTTGGATGTTGGATGTTGGATATTGGATGTTGGATATTGGATGTTGGATATTGGATGTTGGATATTGGATATTGGATGTTGGATGTTGGATATTGGATGTTGGATGTTGGATGTTGGATGTTGGATGTTAGATGTTGGGAATATTATTTATTTGGTCTTGTTCCCAGGTCCAGGACGAGGGAACCTCCGTTGATGATATCCTGATGTTTGAGGATATATCCTGTTAATTCTTTGCCATTCAGCGTTACATGCTGGATGTATTTGTTTTGACGGGATACAAAGGGGACACTGATCACGAATTTTTTACCGTGACCTACATCGATCCGGATTTCCTCAAAGATCGGACTTCCCAGTACGTACTCCGGTTTGCCGGGTGTTACGGGATAAAATCCCATGGCACTGAAAACATACCATGAAGAGAGGGCTCCTCCGTCTTCATCGCCGCAGATGCCCATCAGATCATTTCTGAACCAGGTATCCATCAGTTGTCGCACGCGTTTTTGCGTTTTCCAGGGTGCTCCGGCCAGGGTATAGAG
>JAGHDB010000286.1 GCA_021160155.1 Bacteroidales bacterium
GTTCTATATTTGTCAGAATAGAGTAATTGTAATCCCATCCCTGCATTGTAAGCGGCTCCATATTTTGCTCCCCACCAGGCGCCAAAGGATCCTTTTGGATTACCAATAGCCTCCGATTGACTGATCCATTTTTCTACAGAAGAATCAAAATAATCTTTCCAGGTACCACCAAGGTCATAACCTTTTAAGTACGCACCCCAGGGAAAGGTGGACATCATAAGGGTCGTCCCAAACCAGTTACCGGGACCACTCAAAAGATGGTCGTTCCAGTCGAAACTGAAGCAGGCATTGTACCAGTTTGAATTTTTTTCTTTCATTGTAATTTTAAGAGCCTGATTGAGGCAGCGATTCAGTTGTATCATTTCATCCCGGGCCCATTCAGCTTCTCCTAAATCATTGAGTGTTTTACAGATGTATTCGTAAGAAACCAACCCATGAAGTGCAGAAAAATTATCCACTACCAAATAGTTGTGCCCGTTGTCGAGAGTAGATGATTTTGGAAGCAAGCCATAAGGCCCTTTTCCTATGAATTCATTCTTTAGTTGAGATTCCCGGAATTCATGAATAATATGGGCACATCTTTTAATATTTTTTCTTAATTGTTTGTTGAAAAAAGCCGTGTCTCCCGAAGTTTGTAAATATTGGGCAAGGCCTATAATATACTTGGGTATAGCATCAAGATATTTCTCGTTTTCCAGTACTCCTTGGCTTAAACGATCATAAGTAACACCAAGCATTATTTTTTTTGCGATCTCCCATTGTCCTTCCAGTATATATTGGATGACCATGTCTGGAATATCGTGAGTAAATGTCCTGTCATACTGGTAAAACCCAAAAGGATTTCCTCCGCTACCTCTTTGTTCATAGTCGTCAGGTGTTTTTACAGTAGCGTTAAGCATATAAGGAATTGAGGATTTCCATAAATTCACCAGCCGTATATCGGGCAATGCTACAGGATGAGTAATAGTGGATAAAAGATGGTCTAATTCGGATTTAACCGCCGAATAATGATGTATAAAACTTCCGGCGGAAAGAATTTCTTCAACAGACGCAGTTCCATTGGCAGGAGACACAAACTCAAAATTCACAGACTCCCCGGTGTCTAGTGAAGCGGATAAAGAAATGAGATCCCTGCTTTCTTTATTCAATTTAGGATGGACGTTCGTTATAAAACTTCGATTAGCCACTTCTTTCCCATTTAAAAGTAACTTAACATTCTTGGGCGCTGTACTTTCATTGCTCAGGGTAACCTGCGTATAAACTGCATCAACGCTATTGTTTAATATTCTGTCACCAATATGTTGTATTTTTACTTTTACTCCCTGATGTTTCCATTCTGAAACCGGACTGGGCATATAATTTTCAGCCAGATACCATTTGATATTCTGGCGTCTGTCCGTTGCTTTTTCATCCGGATAAAAAGGTTTACCATCATCAACGCTGATCAAGAACAGAATCACTTTTGATGCGTCAGGATGCCAGGGTTTCTTAGTATATCTCCAGCTATGATCATCCCGGGAAGGTATTTTAGGACGTCTGGGATACAAAGCGCCTCCCATGAGCGAAATAGCCCTGGGATGGTCTTCTTTCCAGCCGAAATATATCCAATGCCTGTTATCCAGTCTTGCATAAGGGACCACCAATGGTGATGGTGAAATATTAAACTCAAAAACTCTTGGGCCGGTCTTGTGCAAGTATTCTACCCTGATTTTGTGATACCCTTTTTCAAGCGATACGGATGTTCTGAAGTGATGATCCCTGTGTTTCATCTCCAGCACCAGCTTGCCATCAATCAGTACACGGGAGTGACCATCGGTATGCAACCAGACATCAAGCAGGTCCTTTTCCCTTAATAAAAAAGTACCGGTAAACAGAATTGCAAAATTTTCATTCTCTTTTAACCAATCTACGGATATCTGTTCCGAGATTCCTGAGGCTGCAGGAACAAGACTGTCAAAATCAGGTAGACTTTGCCATTTGCCTTTAACCAATTGATAAGAGATCTCACCCCATCGTATAGTTTCTTTTCGGGAAGTACATGAAGAAATCAATAAAGAACAGACTACCATCAGAAAAAGTAGCCGTTTACGAATTCTAACAGGTGATTTCATAAAACAGGTATTATGTAAATGATTATATTGTTGCAACAAAAAAATCACAATCACAAATTTTGGTTAAAACTTAATTTTAGATGTTTTACCACTGTAAATAATTTGTCTGTTTGGTTTATCAACAGGTTGAAAACCCTTCACCTTTCCCTTTTCAATCAAGACAATTCTAAACTCACGCTTTTCTATCATCCCTGGAAAATGGCCCTTTCTTTCTCCAATGGTTAGTGTCCGGGTAGCATCTTCCCAGTTAAAATCGATGGTAGTAAAAGCCCCTTTCTCATAATTGTAATTATCGTTTTCGTCTTCATAGAGCGTGAAGGACCCATCGGCCCCCGTAACAATTCGGATTTCCAAAGGACTGCCAGGTTTTTCCGTTGCATATTGAATATATGGGCCCATAGGAATAACTGCACCGTGCTTTAAAAATAATGGGAGTGTTGCTATATCAGCTTTAACAGTAATTTTCCTTCCTCCTTCCAAAACTTCTCCTGTCCAGAGGTTGGTCCAGTTGACTCCCTTCGGTAAATAAACGGTTCGCTCACTAACACCTCCCTCTTTTGGACGGCCATTGGTTACAGGACTTGTGATAGGTGCCACCAGAAAATCATTCCCAAAAAGGAATTCATCATTTATATCCCAAGTATTCTTGTCCTTAACAAAATCCATTGGCAGGGCCCTTAACATGGTGCTGTTTTCATTAGTAATTTTCCAGGCCCATGAATAAATATAAGGAATAAGCCGGTAGCGAATATTTATATACTTAAGAATTGCATCATAATATGGATCACCTGGTTTTCCAAAATGCCATGGCTCACGAGGCCGATGGTCGCCATGGGAACGAAAAACAGGCAGGAAAGCGCCAAATTCAAGCCACCGGGTGTACAGTTCGCCGTAATCTCCATTGAAACCATTAAATAATCCGAACGGTGCATCATCAATGAAAAATCCACCAATATCAAATGTCCAGTAGGGAAGGCCAGAAAGTGAAAAATTTAATCCGGCTGCTATTTGACTATGCATAACCTCCCAAGTGGCATAAATATCCCCTGACCAGGTAACCGAAGCAGTTCGCTGTTGTCCGGCGAAGGCCGAACGTGTTAGAATAAATACTCGTTTGTCAGGTATGTCTTTTCTCCATCCTTTATATACGCCTTCATTGGTAACCAGAGAATACGGATTCAGATAGCGGGCTCTTGTCCCCAGGGAGGTTGGTCCCCAATTTTTGATTTCTGCCTCATTGATCTCTCTGTCGTCGGTAAAAACCCGCTCTGGTTCGGTGGCATCCATCCATAAGCCATCAACTCCATACTTCATCAGACCATCTTTGATATAAGTCCAGTAAAGTTTCCTGGCGTTATCATTAAAAGCATCATAAAGCTTTCCTCCCTTAAACCAGCTTATCTCACCCTTCGACAACCAACCGTTTTTGTCCATTTCCTTATAAATTTCAGTTTTATATCCGAGTACAGGCCAGATGGATAGCAGATAATGCATGTTCAAAACCTCATGAACCTGTCTTAGAGTCTTTTGAGGATGAGGATATTTATCAGGATGAAATTTCATTGAACTCCAAAAACCGCGATCATCTCCCCAATATTGCCAATCCTGAACTATTACATCTATCGGGATTTCCATCTTACGGAATTTTGTTGCAGTGGAAAGCAGGTCATCCGCGTTCCGATATCTTTGTTTGCTTTGAAAATATCCATATGCCCACTTGGGAAACATGGGAGCTTTGCCGGTAAGTTGACGATAGCCATCAATGATTTCCTCCATATTGTCTCCCAAAAAAACATAGAAATCAATTTTATCTCCTACTTCTGATGACAAACTCATGCCATCTTTTCCATCCCGAAAAATAGTTCTGGAATAATTATCCCAAAAAAGTCCCCAACCGTTTGTTGATACTATTGTAGGATTGATTGCATTCTGGTTGCCCTGAACCAATATTCTGGTTTGACCCCGCCAGTTCATCCTATCATCCCTGTAAAACTGTCCCAATCCATATAAAGCCTCATCTCCTAAAATAAACCTCTGTTGAATTCTCAGAGTTTTTTCTCCTTCAATCAGCACAGAATCAAATCTGAACGGGTGCATTTCAGGTGTCATAAGGATTATTTTTCCCCTCGCGTTGCAAAATTTCAGACTACCGTTTTGGGTATTGACTTCAACAGCTCCGGCTTTGGTTTTAAGACGCTGACCAACCTTGGTGATGGTCAATTCAGTTTCAATCTCTGGAGGGTCTTTTAATACCACCAGACTTGAATGTTTTGTTTTAATATTATCTGGTTTAATTA
>JAGHDB010000410.1 GCA_021160155.1 Bacteroidales bacterium
AGGCGTAGTCGAACCTGACCTCCTCCATCAGGTTAAGGGTTTCCCGGTGATCGGCTTCGGTTTCACCGGGAAAACCGCAGAAAAGATCGGTGGTCAGGCCGCATCCCGGCAGGATGGACCGGATAGCCCGGATACGGTTGAGATACCATTCACGGTTGTATTTGCGATTCATGAGTTGCAGTATGCGGTTACTGCCCGACTGTACCGGCAGGTGGATATGGTTGCAGATGTTGGGGTGTGCGGCCATTACCTCCAGAGTTTCGTCTGACATGTCTTTGGGATGCGAAGTGGTAAAACGGATGCGGATATCCGGAACCTCAAGTGCTACGGTTTTCAACAGTTTGGGAAAAGTTGTCTGTTCGGTGCTTTTCCCTCCGCGTGCTTTGCTATTCCATTGATAGGAGTTGACGTTCTGTCCCAGCAGGGTCAACTCTTTATATCCCTTGGATGCCAGGTCCCTGACCTCTCTCAGGATATCTTCGGGGTCACGGCTTCGTTCCCGGCCCCGGGTATAAGGTACGATGCAGTAGGTACAGAAATTATTACACCCCCTGGTGATAGAGACAAATCCTGAGATTCCATTACTTTCGAGGCGGGTGGGGCAGATACCGGCGTAAGTCTCATCGGTACGCAACACCACATCAATGGCAGACTCCTTATGAGTAATTTTCTCCAGCATCCCGGGCAATTGGCGGTAGGCATCCGGTCCTGCTACCAGGTTCACCCCGTGTTTTTCAATCAGTTGTTCTTTTACCCGTTCAGCCATGCATCCGATCACCCCGATTATCAGTTGGGGTTGGATGGCACGCAGTTTCCTGAATACCTTCAGACGTCCGTACACACGGGTTTCGGCATGCTCCCGCACGGAACAGGTGTTGATCAGTACCAGGTCGGCCTCATCGGCCTGCTGCACAATCCGGTATCCGTTATTTTCGAGGATGGCAGCCACCGTTTCACTATCGGCCACATTCATCTGGCAACCATACGTTTCTATATATACTTTTCGCATGATGCTCAGGAGGTTGACGGGGAGCAAAGATAAGAGATATTTTGTTACCTTTGCAGCGCTAACTGAGCGTGTATATGTACGGTAAAAGTGCTTTACTCATCTCTCTCCTTTTTTTCTTGTTTTTGCCTTTGCAGGCGCAGCAGGACACGACTCTTGAAAACCAGAAAGCAGACAGTCTGTTAAGGATATTTTTACACAAACTGGAAGCCTCTCGTGAACCGGGGGATGTGGTCATTGATCAGGATCCCAGAGTAACCCGTATTTTAAGAAAATTGTATGAGTACCGTAAGAACAAACCGGTGCGCGGATGGAAAGTATTAATATACCGCGGACGCGACAGAAACCAGGCTTATGCAATTCAGGCCGACTTTGTAGAGCATTACGGGCACCTGGGCTTACCGGTGACCGTGAATTATCAGGAACCGGATTTTTTCACACTGGTTGGCGCTTTTCATACCAAAGAAGAAGCTTTCCGCTACCGGGCGCTGATACATGGTTATTTCCCAAATGGTTATCTCGTATCAGAAATGATGAGAATCAATGAATTAGAAGGGTCATGGGAGAGGTGATTAAACATGAATGCGGCGTGGCGCTGATCCGTCTGCTGAAACCCCTCTCCTATTATCAACATCATTACGGAAGCTGGCAATACGGATTAAACCGGTTATATCTGTTGATGGAGAAGCAGCATAACCGGGGGCAGGATGGTGCCGGAGTAACCAATCTGAAAATCAATCTCCAACCCGGTGCGCCCTACATTTACCGGCATCGCTCGAACAGCCGTGAACCAATCCGCGATGTGTTTGACCGGATTCAGGAGGATATGAATACGGCATCCAAACTGACTTTTGATCCTTATAACATTGATGCGGATGAAGCCTACGAAAAAATCCCCTTCACCGGGGAGTTATTCCTGGGACATCTGCGATACGGCACATTCGGGAACAATAACCTCGAAACCGTACAACCCATTATCCGGTCGAATAACTGGAAATCAAGAAGTCTGGTATTGGCGGGTAATTTTAACCTGACTAATGTAGATGAACTTTACCAGTCATTGCTGAATATCGGTCAGCATCCGATCGACTATTCGGATTCGGTAACCATCCTCGAAAGAATGGGCCATTTTTTGGATGAAGAGGTTGAACAGCAATACCGCTATTACCGTAAATTGGGATACAGCAAGACCAAGATCTCCGACCTGGTGGCCGAAAAGATTGATCTGCCTGGTGTGTTATCCAATGCCAGTCGCAAATGGGACGGCGGGTATGTGATTGCCGGACTGACCGGTCAGGGGGATGCTTTTGTCATGCGTGATCCATGGGGAATCCGGCCGGCATTTTGGTATCATGATGAGGAGGTCATGGTGGCTGCCTCAGAACGGGCAGTAATCCAAACCGTTTTTAATCTTTCTGTTGACCAGGTTCAGGAAGTAGAACCCGGGCATGCCGTGGTGATACGAAAAAACGGAAACCTTTCGATTGAAGAGGTCCGCGAAGCGGAAACCCGGAAATCCTGCTCTTTTGAACGAATTTATTTTTCAAGGGGATCCGACCAGGATATTTACCGGGAGCGGAAACAACTGGGCAGACTATTAGTGCCCCGTATTCTGAAAACCCTTGATTACGACCTGGAGAATACCGTTTTTTCTTATATTCCGAATACTGCAGAGTCGGCTTTCTACGGAATGATCGAGGGCCTTGAAGAATACTTAACCCAGATAAAAAAAGAGCAAATCCTGAATGGAATATCCGGAGATAAACTGGACCATTTGCTCTCTGTCAGTCCGAGGATCGAAAAGATTGCTGTTAAGGATGTGAAGTTGCGAACATTCATTACCCAGGACAGCGACCGTGATGACCTGGCCGGACATGTGTATGACATTACTTACGGGACTGTCCGCGCTGGGGTTGATAACCTGGTGGTGATAGACGATAGTATCGTGAGGGGTACTACTCTGAAGATGAGTATTATACGGATTCTTGACCGGCTCAGGCCCAAAAAAATACTGGTGGTTTCCTCTTCACCGCAGATCCGGTTCCCTGATTGTTATGGAATTGATATGGCTAAGTTGGCTGATTTTGTGGCTTTTCAGGCTGCCATCCACCTGTTGCGCGAGAATGGTAAAGCTCCGTTGATCGAAGAGGTATATCAAAAATGCCTGGCCGACCGTGATAAACCAAAAGAGGAGATACGGAATCATGTACTGGATATTTACCGGCCGTTTACCGATGAAGAAATCTCCGCGAGAATTGCCTCCATGATCAAAACACCCGGTATCAATGCTGATATCGGAGTACTTTATCAAACCGTGGACAATCTTCATAAGGCTTGTCCGAATGATTTGGGCGACTGGTACTTCACGGGAGATTATCCCACCCCCGGCGGCAATAAGGTTGTCAATCGATCTTTTATCAATTTTATGGAGAACCGCGATGAGAGAGCGTACTAGCTGATTCAGATTAAACAAATAAATCCTTCCTAAACCTCCTCAACCTCCTCAACCTCCTCAACCTTCTAAACCTCCTCAACCTTCTAATCCTCCTCCGCCTTCTTCTTCTTTGCCTCTTCCTCTTTTCTTTTTCGTGCCAAGGCGATGCCTTCTCTGAAAAACTGCGGGTAACGGATACGGATATGACGAAGACCCAGGGGGCGAATCCGCAGGTTATCGCGGATATAAGTCACCAGATGGCGGTGCATTTTGGGGACATAAATATCGGATATCGTGATCAGGATACCGGTCTCTTCCACATCTCCGAATTCATCGTTGATGGAGGTACCAAAGGTTTTCATAGTAGGAGAGACACTCATATAGGAATTGATAAGAGGCGGGATCCTGAGACCGAGTGCGCGGATTTCACGTGACAGAATTTTATAATCTTCGTCATAACCGACACCGGTGAATATTGAATCGAGCTTTTTCAGCTCTTCGGGATTGATCAACGGATGGATAGGCGTTATAAGTTTATCCGGATCGGGAAAATATTTACCCAAAAAATAGAGGATCAAATTTCGTCCTTTCGGATCATAATCACGATACATGGTGACTTTACCGAGATAGTATTTTGCATGGTCATACTCCATACACAGTGCAGCCAGCCCGTCCCACAAATTATCCAGGGCATACATACCTTTACGGATCAGGCGGGTCGACTGGTATAACGGCTGTACAAAAGAACGTCCTAACTCAATGGTGTAGGGGAGATACTCCTTGATGAAACGGTCTGAGAAATGAAATAAATGCGAAGTGGCCATATATTTGAGGATTTCCCGGCTGTGGCATTTTGTTTGGTTGCACACGAAAAACCGGTATCCCCCGAGAATCTCTTTCTCTTTGGGATCCCAAACAATTAACTGTTTAAATGGTTGATCTGAAGTGTCATAATGATCAATATCCACTGCTTCTCCGGTGCCTCCGCCGGCTTCCCTGAATGAGATTTCACGCAGACGACCTATTTCATGCATCAGGTTCGGACATTCATACCCGTAAAAGGTGTATATTTTATTATGTCCGTAATTGGTTTCTCTTAGAAAATGCTCATCGGTCAGTTCCCTGAGTAATTTTCTGATACCGACTCGTTTGGCAATAGGTTTCATGCTACTAATTTAAGCTGTTTTTCCCATTTGATAAACCATTTTTTTCACCTTTAAAGCCCACTCTTCAGGTTTTTTTGACGAATCGAAGGTTTGCCAGGAAATAGGAGCTCCGAAAGTGATCACCAGTTTCCGGTTTCGCTGTTTGAACATCTCATTCGGCAGATACAACATCTCAATGTTATAGCGTATTCTGAGCAGTTTGCGCAGATTGGCCAGCCGGTAAAAAAACCCGGATACACGGCCTGTTATATGAACCGGGATTACATCCCGTTGATATTGGACTGCTTTTTTAATAAAAGTGGATTTCCATTCGGGATCCTCAATCTTACCCCATCGCCTCCTGCTTACCAGTCCGGCCGGAAAAAAAAGAACCGGGATATTCCCTTCAAAAGTGCGCTGCATCTCCGCTACATAAGTCTTGCTGTTGCCCCCGTGCTTGTTCACACCGATAAAGACCGAATGCATCTGTTTCACATTCATCAACAGGTCGTTGGCAATTGTTTTCACCTCAGGATAGATAGAATCCGTGATGGTGCGGATCAAACACAACCCGTCCAGTCCGCCCAGCGGATGATTGGAGGCAAATATTACACGGCCCTTTTTCGGTACCCGGTCGAGGTTTCGAACCTCTACCTGAACTTTGAAAAAATCAATACCCGCCCGTACCAGATCAATCCCTTCAACTCCCTGATGTTTCATAAGAAAATCATTGATCTCCTCCTGGTGAACGATTCGTTTCAGATAACGGATAAAAAACCCGGGAATTCGCTTTAACAGCTTTTCGTCTTTATCGGCAAATGCTTGCTCCACATCGATTAGCTGCACCTCCCCGGAAGATGGAATATTACTCATGATTGCAACTGTTTCAGTGATCTCAAAGGTAATCGAATTGGATTATTCGTCAAAAAGTTATTAACAATGATTCATTTTTTGTGGGAGGATATGGGAATAAGTGGTATTAAGTGTTTATTTTTACCAAAAACAGGAGAATAATGTTCAGGTTTAAAGGAGATCATTTTTGCAGGGTAGATGCCAAGGGACGAATTCTCTTCCCCGCGCGGCTTAGGAAGAAAATGCCGCCCGAAGCCGGGGAGGTCTTGGTGGGCCAGTTGAACACCTTTGAAAAAAGTCTGATCCTTTACCCTGAAAATGTTTGGAACAAGCTTGTTGAGAGAACCTTACGAAAACTCAACCCATATAATGAAAAACATGACCGTTTCAGGAGGGAGTTCTTCAGGGATGTACTGGACATGGAATTTGATGCTTCAGGGAGAGTGTTGATCCCTAAACGGTTTCTGGATGTGTTGGGAGTGGATCCCGGTAAAGGCGAAGAGGTGGTGTTGGCAGGCCAGGGGAATATCGTGGAGTTGATCTCAAAAGAACGCTATCTCAAAACGCAGATGTCGGGTGATGACCGTAAAGCATTGGCTGAAGATGTTATGGGTGAGTTTACATGGGATGATGAAACGGGATGATCGCAGAGAAATATCACATACCTGTATTGCTCGGGGAGAGTATTGCAGGGCTGGCTATCCGGCCGGCCGGAATCTATGTCGATCTGACTTTTGGCGGAGGCGGGCATGCGAAGGAGATTCTCCGGAAACTGAAGGCTGGACGGTTGGTGGCATTTGACCGGGATCCGGCAGCTGCCGGTCAAACGATCAATGACAACCGATTTCAACTGATCCCGCATAATTACAGATACTTCAGTTATTACCTGCAATACCTGGGCATACAAAAAGTGGATGGAATCCTGGCCGACCTGGGAGTTTCATCACGGCAGTTTGATGATCCCGAACGGGGATTCTCTTTCAGGTACGATGCCGATCTGGATATGCGGATGAACACGGTAGGTACCGTGCGTGCCGCCGACCTGATCGATCAGATGACAGCGGAAGAGATGACACAAATTTTGCGACAATACGGAGAACTGAACCGGGCAGACAGAATTGCCGGCCGGATCATTCACCGGCACGAGATTCACCCGATAAAAACCACGGGGGATCTGGCGGATGCTGTGCGCGGTCTATTTCCGAAAAATCAGGAGAATAAAATGCTGGCTAAGGTGTTTCAGGCTTTCCGGATTGCTGTCAATGATGAACAGAATTCATTACGGGAAATGCTTATGCAGACTTCCGCTGTGTTACGGAGCGGAGGGCGCCTGGTTGTGATTAGCTACCACTCGCTTGAAGACCGTCTGGTCAAGAATTTTATGAGGGCCGGTAATTTTACCGGATCCATACAAACTGACCTGAGAGGCAACCGCCGCGTACCGTTTGTGCCGGTCGGCCGCAAAGCCATTCAACCTGGTACGGACGAAACAGACCGCAATCCGCGGGCACGCAGTGCCCGACTCAGAATTGCCGAAAGAACGGATATGATCACATGACAAAAAGAACCAAAAAGAAAAAAGAACAGGGATTTGTGAGTCCGCGACAGGAACTGCGCGAATCCACCCGGTTGAATGCTAAAGATTTACTGGGTGGAGGTGTGCTCTCACGTGATGTGGTGATCCGGCAGATCCCTTTTATCCTGTTTCTGTTTTTCATGTTGCTTTTCTATATCGCGAACCAGTACCGCGGACAACACATCATGCAGGAGATCATGACCCTTGAAGCGCGGGTCAGAAG
>JAGHDB010000036.1 GCA_021160155.1 Bacteroidales bacterium
GTCTCATACCCATTCTTGCCGGAATGGCTGTGCTTTCCGTGATTGGCAGCACACAACCGGCGGCCAGAATTCTGTTCTTGGTCAGAATTACCGCACCATCGTGCAAAGGAGTATCCTTCATAAAAATAGTCTCCAGCAACTCACTGCTTAAAGCCGCATCCAGGTAAACACCGGTATCGGCAAAAGCACGCAACCGGGATTCTTTGGCCAGAGCAATAATGGCTCCGGTTTTTGTTTTTGACAAACGGGTTATTGCCCGGATGAGCGGTTCAAAGTCCCACTCAGGCTCATTTTTAGAGTTACTGAAACCGAGCAGAGTATTTATTTTAAATTTACTTCGACTGAAATACTGGGTACCTAAACCCAAAAGGAATCTTCTGATTTCCTGCTGAAAAACGATCAGTAGAGCAACAAGACCTAATCCGATAAATTGACCGAGGATAGATCCCAATAGCCTCATATTCAATGCCTTTACAAGCAACCAGGCTAGATATAGGATAAAAATCCCATAAAAAATATTAATGGCAACCGTACCCCGGATCAGCAGATAGATCTGGTATAGCAAAAATGCCACTAAAAGGACGTCTATGACATCCAGTATTCTTATTGATTCAAAAAGAAAACTCATATATGAAACATCCTCATAAAGATAGGAAATCAATACTTACTAACCTCTTTATAGAAATTTATGCACTCTTTTGCTGCTTTTACATCATGCACCCTGAGCAGATCCGCTCCTTTTTGCAGGGCCAGCATGTGCAAAGCAGTGGTACCATTTAGTGCCTGTTCCGGTGCACCGCCGATCAGTTTAAAAATCATTGATTTTCGGGATAATCCCACCAACAATCTGTTATTAAATATCTTAAACTCATCCAGTCGCGCAAGCAATTCATAATTATGATCCAGAGTTTTACCAAATCCAAATCCGGGATCCAGTATAACCTCATAAAAACTCTTATCCGCCAGGATGTTCAATTGATGTGCAAAAAAGGAAGCAATTTCATTAGTAACATCCTGGTAATGTGGATTTCGCTGCATATTTCCCGGGGTACCCTGCATGTGCATCATCACATAGGGGATTCCTTTACCGGCCACCAAATCAAACATATCCGGATCAAAAAGTCCCCCGCTGATATCATTAATCATGTTGATATTAAAATGTTCTATGGCCCATAATGCTACAGATGCTCTGTAGGTATCCAGTGAAATATAAAGATCGGGGAAATCAATTCTGATCCGGTCAAGGACCGGTTTCAGCCGTTCAATTTCTGTATTCTGATCAATCTCTTTGGCTCCCGGTCTGCTCGACATCGCGCCAACATCAATGATATCGGCCCCTTCATCCACCATCTGGCGCACTTTTTTAAGTGCAAAACCGGTGTCATTATATCTTCCACCGTCATAGAATGAGTCGGGGGTGACATTCAGTATACCCATTATCGCGGGCCAGTTTAATGTACAACGAAAACGGTTCAGTCCGATCACCTGTGGTTTTTTAAAATTCCCGGTCATTATCTTTAATCATATTAGATGGTTAAAAATCGATTCCGGTTTTTCAAATCCCCATCCTCTTCCAAACATGAATTGATATTATTTTGACATTATTCATCCTCACGATAGATTTTCAATTGTACCGGCCCAAGCAAACCTGAGCTCAATAACTCCTGATCCGGCCGGTAGGTTGACTGGATATTGGTTCTTGTAGATCTATGACCCGGAGCTTTGCCGGCATCTCCGACCAGGCGGTTGTTCCACAAGTTGGTTACGAGTATTTCAAGCTTATTTTCACCACTTTTAATCCAGGAGCTAATATCAGCAAGATAAGGCTGCTTCCAAAGTGTGTCGACCACATTTCCGTTCAGCCTCAATTCAGCCACCTCTTTGACATTACCCAAATCCAGAATCAGTTTTTCGCCTTTCTGCGGCAAAGCATCCGAATACACAAAATACTTGCGATAAGTTGCTGTTCCCGAGAAATAGCGAATCGAATCCCGGTCAGACTGGGTCCAATCAATCAGCTCGTTTAAACGGGCATGAAATTCATCACCGGCAGGACTGTCAAAAGTTACTTCCCAGGGTCCTGACATAACCCTATGGGAAACCATTTGCCCATCATCCGAATAATCAGGGATATCTTCACCAAAGGAGGTTTTCCGCGGCGTAAATACTACAAACACGGAACCTGCCGGAGCAAGTTTCATGTCAATTTCTATCCGGAGTTTGCTTGGGCTGCCGGTTTTAACCTTTTCAATACTACCATCCTCAGGATGCCAGAACCAGGCTTCCCTACCCTTCGGAATCCGGAAGCTAGCAATAAAATGTTGCCTGTCGAGTGAGCTGTTTGAAACAAAGTACAGGTCTTGATTGCTCACTCTCCGGTGGATGTAATCTATTTTTTGATCCTGATTATCAATACCCTTCACGTAAAAATCCTTCTCCAGACCCAAATCCAGCATAACCTGATCGAGCGGCACACCCCATATCACCTTCCCTTTGCCGTAGCGATGTTCTTTCACCCGGATGCCATCGCACTCACCCCAAATCTTTTTACCCAAATCCTTTACATACTGTCGCATTCAGGGTAATCCTGCAGACTGTTCGACTGCGTAGGTTTGGGTCCGTACACCACTGCCCCCTTCGATACAAGGCTTTCAAGTTTATTCAGCACATCAGGACTGATCGCCTGGCTGTCAGGCAAAACCAACAGAGCATAACCGGGTCCGCCAGGGATCACCAGTTTTTTCTTTTGTATATCGAGTTTGCTGAGAATGATCTCCTCATTGATGTAATCGTAATCATGACCATGGCCCAGACCAGGTGTTTCAACCGTTTTATCCTGCCCGCAATGGAGGCATTTGGTGCTGTCATACAACGGGGTCAGGGTTGGATCAATCCGGCGTGAAGGAACCCGGTTTGGAGCCTGATCTCCGTAGTACAGACACAGATCGGCAACGAACTGACCCTTTTGCAGGAGATAGGAGCATCTTGACATATACGACAGCATTGGACCCGCATACTTCCACCAGGTATTGTTCACATTGAAGTGTTCACCGGCATGATACACAAAGCCCGGCAACCCTGCCAGCGCAGGATTGTGGGCAAAAGTATGGAAGGTAACCTGATTCAGACCCGCACAAAGAGCCACATCGAACAACCTTTTATAGTGCATTGGGCCATCTTTCCATGAACGCCATCCGGTGAGCGTTTCAGAACTGACGATTTTCTTTCCATAAATATGGGCGGCACTGGCAGCCTCTTTGACTACCCAGAATCGGCTGCCATTCCAGAATTCACCCATAGGAATATCCGAAGCGCCGAGTGCTTTCAATGGTTCTACACGGGCATATCCTCCATGTCCTGCTTCCGAAAGCAAGCCCACCCCCCTGTCATTCAACAATTTTTTTATGGTTGAAAAATGGTTTTTGATCAAAAGATCGCTGACCATTTTGTGATAATCATGCAAAAAACGATTTGTCAGATCCTGATTATCAATGACAACTCCGGTCAAAGCCGGTAACCAGGGCAAAGGATCATAATCAAATTCCAATTTGAATTCCTCTGCAAAACCGGGAGTCCAGTCATCAGCAGGCCAGACTTCATAACTGTCAAGCATAAAGGTTTTTATGGGCTCCAGATTGGGTCTGCCATCCTGGATACGGTCCATCATATAATTGATGTGAGTCGCAGCAGCTTCAGCACTCAGATGATCGAGAATCAGTCCGTGAGAGTTCGGACTGGGACATTCGAGATCCTGACCGGTATTTCTTTCTACGAAGCGCAAAATAATCCAGGTTCCGGGAGGGACTTCCCATGTGAGAATATCGTTTTTCATTTTAGCGGTAAGGTCAATAATCTCAGATTGGGCTACCGCTTTATTGGATTTTTTATCCGGAATGGCAAAGATCTTCACATCCGAGTGAAGCGTACGGGCATCTTCAGGCAATGGAAGAGATGAATGAAACACTGCCGGGCCTTCAATTATGATCTTACTTGAGCAAATCTCTTTACTGGCATTTTCAGGGCCTATCCATGAACCTCCGGCATTCCAGCTACTGGAAGCAAAAACCGATAGTTGTAGGCCCAAGCGCCGGCATACATCCATAGCATGATGTATGTACATAAGCGAGGTATCACCCATAAATGCCGGTCCGGCCGGAATCATCTTCAATGGATCCCGCAGGCTCCCAATATCCCAAAGAACCGGACCTCTCATGCCTTTCTCTTTCATTTGCTCAAGTTCATAGGTCATTCGTGCGGTATCCACGTAGCCGTTTAGCCAGGGCCACAGGGCACCGGGTCGGGCATCAATGGGGGGATTGTTGAATTCATCGACATTCAGTGAATCGGTGTTCTCATGGCCGGGCGAATTGTTGCATGAGATAATCAGTATGGTCATGCCGAGGATAACCATGATCAGGTTTAGGATTTTGGCTATTGGCTTCTTCATAGGTGTCCTTAAAATAGTCATATATTTATTAAATTAAAAC
>JAGHDB010000132.1 GCA_021160155.1 Bacteroidales bacterium
AATCATCATAAGTCACATTTAGCAGAAAATGGCCATACGTTCGGGCACAGGCACATCCTCCCCTGACCTGTATCCCGAAGCGATCGCTGAGTAGTTTTACCACCAGGTTAAAGTGTACCTCTTCAAGATAAAAAGAGATAATTCCCAAACGGCGGTGTATATCATCCGCTAATATTTTAAGTCCGGGAATACCGGGAGCCTCCCGAAAAGCAATGGCAAGGAGTTCCTCTTCACGGGCACGGATATTCTGGGTACCCATCTGCTCTTTCAGTTCCATGGCAAGTGCCGCCCGGATAGCCTGCAGAAACCCCGGTGTGCCTCCATCCTCCCTTAATTCAATGTCATCAATATATTTATACTCTCCCCATGGATTGGTCCAGTCAACCGTACCGCCACCGGGATTATCAGGGCTCTTTCGGTGATACAATGACGAATCGAAAACCAGTACTCCCGAAGAGCCCGGACCTCCTAAAAATTTATGAGGAGAGAAATAAATGGCATCTAATTTTTCAAGGGCATCAGCAGGATGCATATTAATATCGGTGTAGGGAGCCGAAGCCGCAAAATCAACAAAACAGAGTCCGCCGTATTGATGCATCAACTTTGCCATCTGGTGGTACGGTGTTTCAATACCGGTAACATTTGAACAGGCAGTGAATGCACCGATTTTATGTTTCCGGTCTTTATACTCCTCTAACTTTCTTTTCAGTTCATCCAGATCTACCAGCAGGTCGGGATCATGATCAAGCAGCACTACATCCACATAAGATTCATACCATGAAGTCTGGTTGGAATGGTGCTCCATATGGGTTAGAAACACTACAGGTTTTTCACTTTCATCCAGGCAGACTTCACCTGATAGTTTACCGCAGGTCCGTAACCCGAGGATCCGTTGCAGTTTATTCACCACGGTAGTCATTCCCGAACCGGCGGTGATGATGACATCATCCGGGCCGGCATGCACCAACTCTTTGATCCTACGATGTGCATACTGATAGGCCTTAGTCATTAATGTCCCGCTTTCACTGGTCTCGGTATGCGTGTTGGCTATCCAGGGCCCAACATGATTAACCAGTTTATCTTCTATCGGCCGGTATAATCTTCCGCTGGCAATCCAGTCGGCATACAACATTCTCTTTTTCCCGTATGGTGTTTCAAACAGGAGATCATTCCCGATGATCTGATTACGAAAAGGTTCAAAATATTTTTCTAATGAATCCATAACCTGTCAACAGTTCGTTTTATCCTGCGAAGATAATAACTAATAAATCAAATAACCCGCACCTCTTTTTCAAGTTGAATCCCAAATTGAATATTCACAGATCGCTCGATCTTTTTTGCCAGGTTCATTATCTGTTCTCCACTGGCCCTGCCATAATTCACTAATACAAGAGGTTGTCCGGGATGCACTCCGGCATCCCCCTCCCTGAATCCTTTCCACCCGCACTGCTCAATTAACCAGGCTGCAGGAATTTTATACTTTCCGTCAGAGAGTGGAAATGACGGAATCCCGGGGAACAGTTTATTTAACTCCCTGAAACGTTGAGCGGAGATTTCCGGATTTTTAAAAAAGCTTCCGGCATTACCGGCCACGGAAAGATCCGGAAGCTTTCGTTGACGGATACGTATCACGGCCTCCCTGACCGTATCCAGACCGGGGTCAGGATATCCTTTTAATTCGATGGCAAGATCCCTGTAATCTAATTTTAAATTTGGGATTTTTGTCAATTTAAAGACCACGCTCCAGACCAGGTAATCTGTAAAACCGGGAGATTTGAACAGGCTTTTACGGTACCCGAAATGACAGGCAGTTGCGGGCAAATTCAATTCTCTCCCGGTTTTCATATCAATCACATGGACCCGTTCAATTACATCGGAGACCTCCACTCCGTATGCTCCGATATTTTGAACCGGTGCCGCTCCTACATGACCCGGGATGTCAGAGAGATTTTCGATACCTCCATATCCATGTTTGACTGCCCAGGCAACCAGCCGGTCCCATTGTAATCCGGCATCTGCTTTAACCCACACATAATTCGCATCTTCATTTATTATCTCCGTCTGATTATGCACCGGAAGCAAAACCGTTCCTGCAAAATCATGCCGGAAAAGCAGGTTACTTCCCCCACCCATAATTAAAATCCGGCTGTCAGGTTCATGCCGGCAATTCATCCATTCCAACATCTCTTCCCACCGGTCAAAACGGACCAAACGTCGCGCACTGTGATTCAGTCCGAAAGTATGGTATGATTTGAGATTCTGATATTGAGTAACCTGAAGCATCAGGGTATAAAGATAGTAAGGTACAATAAATAGAAGAATAACCGTTTTATGGTTACTTTAGAGCAGACTTACGGCTCATGAAGCGAACAATTGTCATTGCCGTTACCAATGATCTTGAAGGAGACCAGCGGGTACACAAGGTAGCCATCACACTGATGAATAATGGCTGGGCACCGGTAGTTATCGGACGAAAACTCCGAAACTCAAAACCGCTGAGCCGTCGTTATACCACTCGACGTTTCAGATTGTGGTTTAACCGAGGTCCGGTTTTTTATCTGAACTATAATCTCAGGCTCTTTGCCTACCTGCTTTTTACCCGTGTCGATGTAATCACTGCAAATGATCTTGATACCCTGCCGGCATCCTTTTTCGCGGCAATTCTCAAACGGAAACGTCTGGTTTACGATGCACATGAATATTTTACCGGGGTACCCGAACTGGTAGACCGGCCTGCGGTTTGTAAAATCTGGAGAGCTATTGAAAAACGGCTGGTTCCCCATGTATCTGCCATGATAACAGTGAACGAATCAATCGCTGCTCTCTACCGGGATCAATATTCTCTTCAAATTACCGTTATCAGGAACCTGCCGATGATTGACCATCCACCCGTAACACCCGGGTATCTGCCTGAAGAATTCACCCGCCATCCCTTTCTCCTGTACCAGGGAGCAGTTAATATGGGGCGTGGATTGGAACAACTGTTAGATGCTATGGCATTAATGCCCGGAATTTATCTGGTTATTGTGGGGGACGGAGACGTTACGGATGTATTAATGCACCAGGCACGGCAACTCAATCTGGCAACCCGTGTCTGTTTTACCGGAAGAGTCAGTTTTGAAAATCTGGCCTGGTATACACGGAAAGCCGCCCTGGGAATTTCACTGGAACAGGATATCGGATTAAACTATCATTATGCACTTCCCAACAAACTATTTGACTATATGCACGCCGGCTTACCGGTTATCGCCTCCGATCTGCCGGAAATACGAAAAGTAGTTGCTGCCGTCGAATTTGGTGTATTAATCCGGGAATTTTCTCCTGAATTCCTGGCTGAAACAATATCCGGCATATTGAATAATAAAGAGTTATTAGCTATCTGGAGCAAAAATGCGCTACGTGAGGCTCCAAATTACAGCTGGGAACAAGAATCCGATAAACTACTCAAATTGTACCGGGAGTTGTAATATCCACTTTTTCTCATTGTTGATCCAGAGCCCGCCGGTATTTCCGGGCATTACGCAAATGTTCTGCATACCGGGAAGCAAAGAGGTGATATCCCGAAAAATCATCACGAGCACAAAAATAGAGATAGTTATGATGCGCATAATGCAGACAGGCATCGATGGCAGTAATAGAAGGAATGCGGATCGGCCCGGGTGGCAATCCTTTATGCCGATAGGTATTATAGAGTGATTGTACTTTCAAATGGCGATGTAATACCCGTTTGATCTTAGGCCCCCCCAGCGCATAAATCACGGTGGGATCAGCCTGAAGACGGATTCCGCGGTGAAGACGGTTCATGTATACGCCAGCTATTACCGGCATCTCATCAGTTTTAGATGTCTCTTCCTGTACAATAGATGCCAAGGTCATTACTTCAAACCGGGAAAGACCGATAGCTGCGGCCTGTTGGTCACGTTTCCCTTTCCAGAAATTTTCATACTCGCGGTACATGCGCTTCATGAATGCTTTGGGAGAAGTATTCCAGAAAAAATGGTAGGTATTGGGAATAAAAAGGGCCAGGTGATTTTCGGGAGCGAAACCGAAAGAAGAATAAAGCTGGGAATCTCTGAAAATTATCAGCATAGCCAGGGAGTCGGGTTCAAGTTGCCGCCCGATCACTCCGGCCAGGTGCTCCAGTGAACGGGTAGTATGAAAGATCAGTTTCACCTCTGTTTGATGACCCGACCGGAGTAAATCCACCAATTCAGAATTACTCATACCCCTGTGTAACTCATATCTTCCCGGTTTTACCTGAACAGGATAATTCTTCCTGGCAGCTACCCATTCAAAACCTTTCGGGTAGCGCAACCATCCTTTTGCTTTCAGGTCGCCGATTACCTCCGTAAAACCTGTTCCGGTGCGGATATAAAACACCACCGTATCCTGAAAAGCAGGTACAACTGAAG
>JAGHDB010000074.1 GCA_021160155.1 Bacteroidales bacterium
AATACAATGGCAGGTGGTATGTGAAAGACAGGGCCTATATGCTGGAACATACTTTTAACAGCAATCTTGACTCTGTTTTAGATAAACTGCTAAAAGTCAGGCCACAGAAAAAGGGGTCATCCGAAGATAACCCCTTCATATGAAAAAGCTCTTTAAACCGGATGGTTGCGAGAGCTAAACAACTTCTGCTTTTTTACCGATGGCAGTGTAACCTGCAATGGCTACAATCAGACCTGTGATCAGGTCATTCCACAAGTTCGGAGTCTGCTCTTTTAGAGCGGGGATAAAGGCTGCTACAATCAGCCATAATCCCAGAATCCCGGATGTCCAGCCTTGCCATCCTTTTTCTTTGATCATGGCAAAGCCCACAATGGCTACAATGATACCGACAATCAGGTTGTCCCACATATTACCGGTAGGGGTAAAGTTCAAAAAAGCGGCGATTACCAGCCAGGTTCCCAAGATTCCGTTTGTCCATCCTTTCCATGCGTTCATTTTAATGTCCTCCTTTTATTTAGTTTAATAATCGATTCTGACAAGGTAAGTCAAACCTTGTGCCAAAGTTTATAAGACGCAGGGTATCAGATAAATAAGACAGAATAGTAATTAGCTGCAAAAGTCAAATACCTTACAAGTGTGCAATGCAATTTCACAGTACCGGAGGGATGTGAAATTAATAAGCTGGATATTAAATATTTATGATGCGAAATGGGATTACCCAGTTAAAGAAATTACAGTTAGAAAATGTGTAAGTAATTAATTATCAGTCTTGTAATTCTTGGGATTAAGGTGGTGTTTGGATAATAAATTTTGTAACTGGCGCCGGTCGTAGCCGCTTTTCTCCGATGCCTTTGAGATATTGCCACCGGTGGCTGTCAGTAATCCGTTTAAGAACTGCAGCTCCAACCGGGATATGATCTTCTCTGTTTTCTCTTTTCTGATTGCCTGGAATGCTTCTTTTGTCAGAGGGATGGAGAAGCTGTTTTCAACGATTTCATCCGGTAACTGCTTGCTGGTTACCAAATTGTTGTGTGAAAAGATCAAAGCTTGTTGCACCACGTTTTCGAGTTCCCTGATGTTTCCGGGCCAAGGGTAATGCTGTAAAATTCCCATGGCTTCAGAATCAATATGGAAGGTTTCATTCTGGGATTGCTGGTATTTGCTCAGAAAAAACCGGATCAGCAAAGGGATATCAACAGGTCGCTGACGCAGGGGTGGTAAATTAATAGTGACCACAGACAGGCGGTAATATAAATCACTTCTGAAATTATTTTGTTCGATCTCCTGCTTCAGATCGCGATTGGTCGCTGCCACCAGGCGTACATTAATCGGGATTTCACGTGTACCGCCCACATGCATCAGTTTGTTCTGTTCTACTACATGAAGCAGTTTTACTTGCAGGTCAAGGGGCAATTCACCGATTTCATCGAGAAAAATGGTACCGTTATCAGCCAGTTCAAATTTTCCTTTCTTGGTTTGCACGGCTCCGGTAAAGGCTCCTTTTTCATGCCCGAACAGTTCACTCTCCAGTAGTTCATGGGGAATTGCTCCGGCATTGATCTCAATAAATGGCCCGTCAGCAACCAGGCTCATATTATGAATAAACTCTGCCATCAGTTGTTTCCCCGTTCCCGATTCCCCTGTGATCAAAATATTTGCGTTGGTTTTGGCTGCCTGCTCTGCCAGCCCCAAAGTTTTTTTCATATCGGGATCAACGGTTACAATTTTGCGATATTCCTCAAACTGATTCAGTTTTGCTTTCAGCTTACTGTTTTCTGAGAGCAATTCATAATAGTGTAATACTTTATGGATGATGTGTTGCAGCTCATCGATTTTCAGCGGTTTAACAATATAATCGAAAGCGCCGTTCCTGATGGCTTCAACCGCATCCTCAATCGTACCGTAAGCGGTCATTATAATAACCGGCAGCGCAGGAAATTCTGTTTTTACAAAATTAAGCAGTGCCCTACCGTCCATTTTCGGCATCTTCAAATCACTGATTACCAGGTTAAGAGGATTTTGTTCAATGATTGCTTTAGCCTCGAGTCCGTTTTCAGCTATATAGATCTGATAGTCGTGCGACAGATTAATGCGGAGTATATCCAGCATTTTGACCTCATCGTCCACAATTAATATTCCTGGTTTTGAATTCACGGGGATAAGGGTGTTTTAATGATGAACTGTGTTCGTTTTTTATCGGATTTCAGGCTGATGGTTCCTCCTAGACTTTTAACCATATTTTCAACCAGTGATAACCCCAGTCCGGTGCCGGTTTCTTTGGTAGTGAAGAAAGGTTCAAAGATCCTTTCCCGAATCTCAGGAGAAATCAAATAACCGTTATTACTGATCGTCAGGGTTAAATATTGTTTATTTCTTTTTACCTGTATGCTTAACCGGGCATCCCGGCAGAATGCCGGTTCATTCTTACAACGATCTTCCAATGCCTCTATGGCATTTAATGACAGATTGGTGAGGATTTGATACAGAAATTTGCTGTCTGTCACCAGAGGTTCTTTAACTTCATTCCGGATTTCAAGCTGGATACGGGTCTCTTTTGATTTTAAGAACAGGGATAATTTTTCCATAATTATACCGAGTTCAACATCTTCTAAATCAGGCTTTTTCAAACGCGATAACTCCAGAAACTCGTTTACCAGTCCGTTTAACCGCTGCACCTCTTCTTCAATATAGGCGGCCATCCGCTTACGAATTTCTTCATCCGTATCTGCGTTCTGCAGGGTTTGGGCAGCCGCAGAGATGGTATTCAGGGGATTGCGTATTTCGTGTGCGATACCCGCTGTCAGTTGACCGAGTGCGGCCAGTTTTTCAAGGCGGAATTTTTCAAGTTCATCCAGTTGGATCTTTTCAAACAAATAGTTGCGGTGCAGAGACAGACTGATCTCATTACTGAAGATGGATAAAACTTCAAGTTCTTCGCGACTATAATTCTTGCGGTTGCGTTTTGCACCCAGTGCGATAAAATGGAATAACCGCCCCTCTTTTTGAATCGGGATCAGTAATTGAATATCTTTTTCTACGAACAGATCACGCAATTCAACGGGTGGTGCCTGCCGGTTGATTTCAGTTAGTTCAAGAACTCCCGTTTTGGTTGAAAGAAAAGAGATAAAGCCTGAGTCGGATTCTAATTCATACGGGATGCCGGCACATTCAAAAGTTTGCGTTTTTTCATTTAGACGAAATATATAAACCTCTTCGATTTGAAAATTTTTCTGAATAAACTGACGAATTATATCCAGAAGCTGCTCATTAGGTAGCATTTCAACCAGTTCGTTGGTTAAAGAGAGGAAATTAGAACGATAAGTAAGCAGATGGCTCTTAATTTTTTGAAAAATCGCTTTATTAATCAGCACTTCTACGGGTTGAAAAAAGAGGGTGAGAAAAACAATCAAACCAGCATCAAAATAAAAGCTGTGAATATGAAGAAAAGCATCAATCAGTTCTACACTTACTTTGATAATAATAAAATACACAGCCAGTAATCCGGTAAAAATCAGATACGACAGAATCTTTCTGGAGTAAGCCCACTCTTCTTCTTTGGCCAGAGAATTCAGAATGATATAAAAGAAAAATACCTGTAAAAACAGAAAAGAAGTTTTCAGAAAATAAATAGCAGAGTAAGAGTGTAAACGGTTGTTAAACAAGTGGATAAAAAGGAATAACAAGAACACACCGATGAGCCCGTATATCAGCTTTCTGAGAAGAATCCGGCGATGGAGGCTCCCCATTTTCTTTTGCTCTTTCTGTGTGAAATAGATTGCCAGTCCGATGTATATAACTGCGAACAGGGAGATCCCGTAAAAGGCAGGATGCGCCTCTGAAGTAAGCGTAAAATAATAGGTGTTTTCCGGTATGGGAAATTCGATCAGGCGCAGATTAAAATCGGGGAAACTCAGTGCCAGTAATAAAACCGGAATAATAAAAATGATAAAGAACCAAAAACGCAAGAAATGTTTTTTGGCTGCATGTATAAATTCAAGGCTAAGTGACAGAATAAAAGCCGGTAGCAGGAATAAAATCCGGTAGGTGATTTGGGCGCCCAATAGAGCCCATTCTCTGCTTGGTAAATTCAGGGTAACCAGGTTGGAGAGATTCCACAATACGAACAGCAGAAAGACAAATAACAACCAATATTTTATTTTCTTCTCACCCTTGATAGTCAATAACCTGACCGCAAAACTGGTATTAAAAATAAATGCAAAGATATCAGGTAATGAATAGATGTTCATGCGTCAGTCGGTTGTCGTTTTCCCGTCACCATACAGCAATTCGTATAATTCTACCAACCGCATTCCGGTTCCCTGCGCATCGCGGATTGCCAGCGGGTCATATTCGAGGGTGCCCATTTCGGTAAAAGTAAATCCCAGGGCTCCGCTTCCACCCAATATCATCCGGTGGCGCAGCATGAATGCGTGCAAGGTATTCAGGGTGCTCTCCATATATCGCCGGCCTGTTACTACATACCCTCCAATCTTATTACGCAGTTCGCCTTTCATCCACCAGGTACGTTCCATTAATTTCTTCAATTCTGAACTGACATCTGCAAATTGAGACGGACTGCCGAAGAGGATAATTTCAGCCCAGAACATTTCATTAAAAACCATCTGCATATCGTCATCAATGACACATTGACCAGTTGTTTTACACTCGCGGCACGGACCGCATCCTGAATAGTTCAGCTCTCCCAGGTACACCCGGTGAATTTCAGCTTCAGACGGAAAAACTGACAGGGCAGCATCCATCATTTGCGCGGTATTGCCCTCCTTCCTGGGACTCCCGTATATTGCAAGTACTTTCATGTTTTTTATCTTAGCAATATAAAAGTAGCATAAAAATCAATTTATGAAATCTTTACGAAGCACAACCAGTACCTCCGGCCGACGCATGGTCGGTGCACGCAGTTTGTGGAGAGCCAACGGAATGACGAGTGAACAATTCGGAAAACCGGTGATCGCCGTGGTGAACTCATTTTCGCAATTCGTGCCGGGTCATGTCCATCTGCACGAAGTGGGACAAATGGTTAAGGCAGAGATCGAAAAACTGGGTTGTTTTGCCCCTGAGTTCAACACCATTGCCATCGACGACGGTATTGCGATGGGGCATGACGGGATGCTTTACTCCCTTCCTTCGCGTGAATTGATCGCCGATAGTGTCGAATATGTGGTAAATGCCCACCAGGCAGATGCCATGATCTGTATCTCCAATTGTGATAAGATCACTCCCGGGATGATGATGGCGGCCATGCGGCTGAATATCCCGACGATCTTGGTTTCAGGAGGACCCATGGAAGCGGGTCAGCTTGGAGGCGATCATTATGACCTGGTGGATGTGATGGTAGCTGCCGGAGATCCTGCAGTGAGTGATGAATTCGTCAGTCAGTTAGAGCAAACTGCCTGTCCCACCTGCGGATCCTGCAGCGGGCTTTTTACCGCCAACTCCATGAACTCCCTGGCCGAAGCACTCGGACTGGCACTTCCGGGGAACGGTACGGTAGTGGCGACACATAAAATCCGTAAAAATATGCTGCTTGAAGCAGCCCGGATGATTGTCCGTAATACTTTCAGATATTACCGTGACGGTGATGTACGGGTTCTCCCGCGTCAGATCGCCAACCGGGAGGCTTTTCTGAATGCCATGAAAGTGGATATTGCAATGGGAGGATCCACCAACACCGTGCTCCACCTGCTGGCGATTGCCCATGAGGGAGAGGTGAATTTTACCCTGGATGATATTGACCGTCTCTCCCGTGAAACGCCGAACCTTTGCAAGGTTGCACCCAGCTCAAAATATCACATGGAGGATGTCAACCGCGCCGGCGGGATTATCGGCATCATGGGCGAACTCTCACGACGAAACCTGCTGAATCCGGATGTGCACCGTGTGGATTATGATTCATTAGGTCAGGCGCTTAATCATTGGGATCTCCGTTCGCCGGATGCCTTGCC
>JAGHDB010000151.1 GCA_021160155.1 Bacteroidales bacterium
CCGATCAGATTGGTTCCGTGCCAGACTTTCGACACACTTTTCGAATCGGTTCAAAACCATCAGGCAGATGTAGCAGTAATGGCTATTGAAAATACCGTGGCCGGATCACTTCTCCCTAATTATGCCCTGCTTAACGAATCCGGGTTTTTGATTTTCGGTGAGATCTTTATCCGGATCAGCCAGCATCTTATGGCATTACCCGGACAGAACCTGGAAGATATCCGGGAGACCTATTCTCATTATATGGCCATCGCTCAAACAAGGTCATTTTTTAAGAAACATCCCGGTATCCGCCTGGTAGAATCCGATGATACCGCTGGCAGTGCCCGATGGATCGCTGAAAATAATCTACAGGGGAAAGCAGCCATTGCCGGAAAAACCGCTGCCGAACTCTATAACCTGGAGATTCTGGCTGAAGGAATCGAAACCAATAAAAGTAATTTTACCAGGTTCTTATTACTTTACCAGCCAAACGGAACCAAAAGATTCGCTATACCATACCCCACAAAAACCTCACTCTCATTCTGCCTGCCCCATCAAACCGGCAGTCTGTCACAAGTTTTATCAATCTTCTCATTCTACGGAATTAACCTGACAAAAATTCAATCCATACCGATCATCGGTAAAGAGTGGGAATATCACTTTCTGGTTGATCTGACTTTTGAAGACTCTAACCGATACCGGCAGGCGTTGGATGCCATCAGACCCCTGACACGTGAATTACGACTTTTAGGCGAATACCTGCAAGGAAACCATATCCAATGAACACTCTACCTATTACACCGGCTAAACGACTGGGTGAAACCGGAGCCTATTATTTTGCTACCAAGTTGAAAGAGATTCGCGAAATGGATCAATCAACCCAACAGGTTATTAACCTGGGCATTGGAAATCCCGATCTGCCTCCGGATAACATAGTTGTTAATACCCTGCAACAAACAATTCGTGATCCGCATAACCATGGCTATCAACCCTATTCCGGCATCCCGGAACTGCGCCGTGCTTTTGCCGCCTGGTATAAAAAATGGTTTAAAGTATCCCTGAACCCCGATTTAGAGATCCTGCCCCTTATGGGATCAAAAGAGGGATTAATGCATATCGCCATGTCGTTTCTGGATCCGGGAGACGTGGCTCTGGTGCCGGATCCGGGATATCCCGCCTACCACACCATCACTCAAATGACAGGAGGAATACCCGTTACTTACCCATTAACTGTCGAAAATAACTGGCTGCCTGATCTGAATCAACTGGAGGATTCAACAAACCTTCACGCCGTGAAACTGATGTGGCTGAATTATCCGCATATGCCCACGGGAGGAACAGCTACTACTGAATTTTTTAACCGGTTGGTGCAATTTGCCCTGAAACACCATATCCTGCTGATAAACGATAACCCTTACAGTTTTATCCTGAATGATCATCCTCTTAGTCTGCTTGCCGCAAAAGATGCCCAAACTACAGCAGTTGAACTGAACAGTCTGAGTAAGTCGCATCAAATGGCAGGATGGCGCATCGGAATGATTGCCGGCCATCCCAGCTATATCCAGACAGTATTACGGTTTAAAAGTCAAATGGATTCCGGAATGTTTAAACCGATGCAAATGGCTGCCGTGAAAGCTCTCCGTTTAGAAAAAGACTGGTATCTGAAAATCAACAAGGTATACCAATCCCGGCAACAGCTGGTTTTTCAGCTGATGGATCAATTAAACTGCACTTACCAAACCTCCCGGAAAGGATTGTTCGTCTGGGCCAGGATACCTGAAAAGGAGACTTCAGGGCAACATTTTTCTGAACGGTTACTTAAAGAACAACGAATCTTTATCACTCCGGGATTTATTTTCGGCTCTCAAGGCGACCGGTACATTCGTGCTTCATTGTGCCAACCCGAGGAGATTATACGGGAGGCAATTGAAAGGGTTGTTGGATATTAGATGTTGGATATTAGATATTGGATATTAGATATTGGATATTAGATGTTGGATGTTGGATGTTGGATGTTGGATGTTGGATGTTAAATATTAGTTTGAAATGACAGTAACTATTATTGGATTAGGATTGATCGGGGGCTCGATGGCACTGGATCTTAAGACGAAAAGGTTTGCCGACCGGATTATCGGTGTGGACCGCAATCCCGAACACAGTAAAATTGCTCTCGAGAAGGGCCTGGTGGATGAAATCCATAAATTGATCTTTGCCATCAAAGAGGCGGATCTGATCGTATTGGCGATCCCGGTAGATGGAATTAAAAAGATATTGCCTTTTGTTCTTGACCACACCACCCATCAGGTAGTTACCGATGTGGGCTCTACAAAATTTGAAATCGTTGAAACCGTGCGCCATCACCCCAAACGAGCCTGCTACGTGCCATTTCACCCGATGGCAGGAACCGAATTTTCAGGTCCAGATGCAGCAATCAACGGACTGTTCTCCCAGAAAGTTGGGATTATCTGTGATATGGCCGACTCGGAACAAAAATCTTTGGAGCGTATCACACAATTAACCATGGTCCTGAATATGAGATTGATATTTATGAATGCCAAAGAACATGATCTGCATGCCGCTTATGTATCACATATTTCACATCTCACCTCTTTTGCACTTGCACTTACCGTACTGGAAAAAGAACATAATGAGAAAAACATTTTTAACTTGGCATCAGGAGGATTTGACAGCACGGTAAGACTGGCAGCCAGCTCGGCAGATATGTGGATGCCGGTATTCAGTCAAAACCGGAATAATGTGGTTGAAGTTATGGAAACCTATATTGAAAAAATGACCCTTTTTAAAGACCTGATTGCCAGTGATGCCAAAGAAGATGTAACCAGACTGATCCATGAAGCCAACCAAATTCAAAAAACGTTAACCCATTTCACATGGAACAACAAAGATTAACTTTCCCCACTCTAAGCGACTGGGGATTAGACACTACCCGTCCGGTGGTAATTGCCGGACCCTGTTCTGCTGAAACCGAAGAACAGGTGATGAATATCGCCTTACAACTTAAAGAGAGCCGTACCCAGATTTTCAGAGCCGGTATATGGAAACCGAGAACACGACCGGGTACTTTTGAAGGCGTCGGAGTCAAAGGTCTTAAATGGTTAAAACGCGTTAAAAGCGAAACCGGACTCAAAACCACTACTGAGGTCGCCAATGCAAAACATGTGTATGAAGCCATAAAATACGGAGTGGATATTTTATGGATCGGAGCCCGTACCACAGTCAATCCGTTTATCATTGAGGAAATTTGTGAGGCATTAAAAGGAACCGATATCCCGGTGATGGTGAAAAATCCTGTCAATCCTGAAGTGGAACCCTGGTGTGGGGCTATTGAACGCTTGCAACATGCTGGTATTCAGAAAATCGCAGCTATCCACAGAGGATTCAGCAGCTATTCCGAAACCCGGTTCAGAAATTCTCCCAACTGGCAAATCCCGATTGAATTAAAACGACGGCAACCTGATCTCCCCCTGTTTTGCGATCCCAGTCATATTTGCGGTAACCGGGAATGGATCGGTGAGATATCACAAAAAGCCATGGACCTGAACTATGACGGTTTGATGATTGAGACCCACCACAATCCTGATCATGCCTGGTCTGACGCCAAACAGCAAGTCACGCCTGATGATCTGGAAAAAATACTCAGCAGCTTGATTCTCAGGGAATCCGGACCGGGACCCAATGGATTTGCCGATGAACTGGAACAGCTTCGAAGTCAGATTGACCGTTTAGACCAGGAACTACTTGATATCCTGGGTCGACGCATGGAAGTTGCGTCAGAGATCGGACGCTGTAAAAAAGAGAACGGTGTGATCATTCTTCAAACCCAGCGCTGGGATCAAATCCTCGACCGATGCATGCAATTGGGAAAAGAACATGGCCTTTCGGATGAGTTTATCCAAAAAATCTTCAGAGCCATCCATCAGGAATCCATTAATACCCAAACCCGGATTATGAATACATAGCGTGTCCGGATGAATGGTATTTTGTACTTTTATGTAAAAAACCCATGCAGCTTCAAATATATCCTGCCACTCTGTCAGGTGCCATTAAGGCTCCGCCCTCTAAAAGCTACGGCCAAAGGGTACTGGCAGCATCTTTGCTGGCCAAAGGGACCTCTGTCATCAGAAATCCTTCGCGATGCAATGATGCAATGAGTGCCCTGTCGGTCATCCGGCAGTTGGGTGCCAGAATAAAAGATGCCGGCGACCACCTGATCATCAAAGGGGGAAAAAATCCAAAAGGTCAAAAACTGGATTGCGGAGAAGCCGGTTTATGTATCCGTATGTTTACCGCTATAGCTGCTCTCTACGACAAACCCATGGTGATGACTGGTTCGGGTTCATTGATGAACCGGCCGGTTGATATGGTGGCCAAAGCTTTGGAACAGTTGGGAGTCACTTGTCAAACCCGCGACCGGTATCCTCCCATTTGGTTTAAAGGACCACTACAGGGAGGTGAAGTCACTATTGACGGCTCTCTCTCCTCCCAGCTGCTGAGCGGATTGCTGATGTCGCTTCCGGTGGCACCGAAAGATTCGGTAATCCAGGTTGACCGGTTACGTAGCACACCTTATATTGACATGACTCTGGAAGTCCTCAAACAATTTGGTATCCAAGTGGATGCTGCACCGGATTATTCGCTCTTCAGGATTCAGGGCAGACAGACTTATACCGCCACGGACATCTCTGTTGAGGGTGATTGGAGCGGTGCGGCTTTCTTTATGGTTGCCGGTGCCCTTACCGGAAAGATTACTGTAAACGGTTTATCCATGGATTCAGCACAAGCCGACAGGGCAATTCTTCAACCTTTACAACAAGCCGGTGCTCAAATAACAGAATTGCCGGACGGGATCACAATTTCAGCCGACAAACCTCTCCGGCCTTTTGAATTCAACGCTATTCATTGTCCGGATCTTTTCCCTCCTTTGATTGTACTGGCAGCTCATTGCAAGGGAACCAGCAAGATCTCAGGTGTGCAACGCCTGAAATATAAAGAGAGTAACCGGGCATTGGTACTGCAACAGGAGCTGGGTAAGATGGGTGTACCTATCCGTTTTGATACTGAAAATATGTACATAAACGGCCCGGCTCAAATCCGTCAGGCCACTATTGACCCTAATGGAGATCACCGGATTGCCATGGCTGCAGCAATTACTGCATTACACGGCCATCATCCGGTTACTATTGATCAATCCGAATGTGTCAATAAATCTTATCC
>JAGHDB010000174.1 GCA_021160155.1 Bacteroidales bacterium
CAAAAAGTACTCTGGGCCGCTATGCCGGTCTCCCCCTGGTCGGAGGTTAACCGACCCGGATTTTGGCAGGAACTTCGAACAAAAGCCCTTGAATTGCGTCAACGGTCGGACAGAGCCATCATCATCGGCGTGGGATGTAATCTTTTCGAATGGGGTACTTTTTTGCGGAGAATGGATAATTTTCTGATGGATGTATACGCTGATCCGTACCATGTTGAACAATTACTGGATGCGCTCATGGAGATCCATCTCGACACGTTGAGTAAAGTTTGTGAATCGGTGGGAGACATCGTTGATTTCGTTAAATTCGGGGATGACCTGGGGATGGATAACGGCCCTTTTATGGCACCTGAAATCTATCGGAAACTTTTCAAACCCAGGCATGCCGCTCTTTGTAAATTTGCCAGGAAAAACTCTTCCATGCATACCTATCTTCACTCTTGCGGTTCTATTTATCAATCCCCGATCTGATTGAAGCCGGTTTTGAGGTACTTAATCCGGTTCAGACCAATGCCTATCAAATGGAACCCGAACGGCTTAAAAAAGAATTCGGACAGGACATCACCTTTTGGGGCGGAGGTGTTGATACCCGTACCGTGCTTAATCTGGGCACTCCGCAACAAGTAAAAGACCAGGTAAAAAAACGAATTGAAATTTTTAATAAAAACGGAGGCTTCGTCTTTAACACCGTGCATAATATCCTGCCGGATGTACCGCCTGAAAACATTATGGCCATGATCGAAGCCCTGCGCGAGATTTAACTACAAATCCTTGTACGAAATCAACAGAATAACCTACAAACGCAATATTCCGGCCGTGGTAATCAGCCTCCAGCTTTTTTAAAAAAGGAACTTCATATACACACGGTCCGCACCAGGTTGCCCACACATCCACGTAAAGATATTTCCCCCTGAAATCTGTTGATTGAACCCTGTTCCCATTCAGGTCTTCACCCGAAAAGTCAAGCATCGGGTCATCCGGATCATCTTTTTCAACTGAATTCAGGTCAGCCTGCTGAGATGCCAGAATAGAATCTGCTTTAAACCTGAAATCGTTCTCATCCAGGGCAAACCAATTATTATGAAAAGCTCTGGGATCTTTAACAGCCAAATAGTTATTGATATCCGCTCCCTTACCGGTAAACCCGCGGGATTCGGCAAAATTATCCATATCGGCATAATAATCCAGCTTCATCCCAGGTGCCAGATGAAGGTGCTCTATACTTTTGATCCTCCCGGACCACTCATAACAAAGAAGTCCTTATTCAGATTTTATTGGTTTGTAATTCGGGTTATTTGTTTTTCGCTATTGAACCGTGATCCTTGCCGTACGTAATCGTTTGCCGTCCCAGAGTCGCACAAAATAGATTCCCCGGGGTACATTAACAGGCACTTCGGCAGTCAGTTTCTGTTGCGATACCTGGTAATTGCGTGACCATACCCGGCTTCCCGTAATGGAAATCAAATCCACACACACTTCATGGTTTTGCAGTCCATCTGCTCTCAGGTTAAAGAATCCGGATGCCGGGTTCGGATAAATCTCCATGGTATTATTCTGAAACGGAGGGTTATTTACACCGCTGGCGGGTTCAACCAGGTCGGTCATCCAGATACCCCGGCCGAAAGTACCGGCAAATAGTTTTTGTGTCGGGTAATGTATCTCCAGGTCACTGACGATCACATTGGGCAACTGAGTACTATACAGTATCCATTCATTCAAACCGTTATAGGTATAATACACCCCGGCGTCCGTACCGATATAAACCACATCATTATTAGAATCGTTTTGATGTACCACTACGTTTACGGGGATGTTGGGGAGGTTCCACGACTGGTTTTGCCAGGTATGACCTCCGTCGGATGAATGATACACTTTAGCTCCATTCAGAAATCCGGCGCAGGTGATCCATACGCTGAGTGAATCGTTATCATCCACTGCCAGGGCCGTGAAATAGAGTGAATCGGGCAACCCTGCCGTAATTTCCTCCCATTGGTTGCTGTTATGAGTAGCCCATACCGAAGAGGTGGTGATATAGGGATAATGCATTCTTTTTGCAATATATATGGTAGATGGATTGGCAGGATAGAGTGCCAACGCCGAGATAATAGCGGGTTTACCGTAACCGGAGATTACGGGGAAATTCGACAATTTGGTCCATGAATCTCCTTTATTATCGGATCGATACACATTTCCGTACCCGGTAAAGATCCGGTTGGGGTTATTTTGATCCATCGCCATCGGGGTGGTCCATCCCCCCTTTTCTGACGAGGTGGGACGGATACCCTTAAAGCCTCCGCCCCCGTCATCCGAACGGACGAGGCTCCCATATTGCGAAGAACCCCATACAATAGAAGGATCATCCGGATGAATCATACAATCCATTCCGTCTCCCCCGATAAAATTGATCCAGTGGCCGTTCCTGTCGTAAAAAGTACTGTTATCCTGGGCTCCGCCTATCACATAACCCGGAAACATTTCAGAAAGACCTATACGGTAAAATGAGGTGATTATCATACCGTTAGAGCGTTCTTCCCAATGGGTGAGCCAGTTATAGTTATCGTTCCATGAGCCGGCAATTATCTCTGAGGTCCTTGCCACTCCCCCGTCGGTACAGGCATAATACTTCTGGTCAAGAGGATTATATTTATACTGGTGCTGATCGGCATGCAAAGTAAATCCGTGATACATTACCCAGTAAGTCACCGGATTCCAGGTTTGTCCCCCGTTTGAGGAGGTCCACATATTGATCCCACCCACAAAGAGCCGTTCTTTATTTTTCGGATCCACCAGAATCGCCAGGTCATACCATCCCTGTCCTCCGGTACTGTTCCCTTTAGACCAATGGAGTATATTAAGGCCTTCATTCTGGTAACTGTTGCGTACTTCCCAGGTTGCACCGGCATCGGTTGAACGGTACAATGCATAAAATCCCCCGGAGGGATCAGTTGCTACCACATAGATATAATCTGAGGATTCAGGGGTCAGGCCTATTTCGGTACGCCCGATGCTTTCATCCGCAGGAAATCCGATGGGTAATTCGGCCCAGGTTACTCCAAAATCATTAGATTTCAGCATAGTGACAGGTCCTCCTCCGACATTTCTCACGCGGCCTGTAGTAGCATACACAACAGCTCCCTGATTAAAATCCTGCTCGAAATCCCAAACAGTCACATCCCTGACTTTCTCCCAGGAAGCACCATCATCCACAGAACGGAAAATCCCTGAAACACCTCCGGCCAGCAACACCCCGGGTTGGGTCGGATGAATCAAAACCCGCCGGATCAAAGTAGCATCATACCCGTTTTGTTCAAAGGTCAGTCCGGTCGGTTGCCAAGTGATTCCACCGTCATCCGTACGGTACACACCGATACCATAATGGGTATGTCTTTTCCGCCCATCCGTGTTCAGAGCCACACCGATATAGGCGTAATCGCAAACAGAGAGAAATATATTATCCGGATTATTCGGGTTGACTGCAATATCGCTGATTCTCAGAATGGGTAACTGATCGGTAAGCGGAGAATAGGTTTCGCCGCCGTCCGTAGTTTTCCACACTCCTCCCTGTGCCACCCCCACCCAATAAGTCAATGGATCGGTAGGATGAAACGCAATACAATTAACCCGACCCATTCCGTGTGACGGAGATGAGCTGGTACTTTCAGGCCGCTCGATAGGGCCAACCGGGCTCCATCCCGCTCCGTTTTTCATTCGTTCGCAGAGTAACTTTTCAGACTGCACCTCCTTAAGAGCATCCATAACCAATTTCTGATCCGGCAACGTGCCATCCGGATTCAGCCGGGTGCGATTAAATTCTATATAACGGGCATAGGCTTTCCATCCCTTTTGAGATAAATCGGGTGAATGATTCAACCAGGTATCATATTGAATTAATTGTTCTTTAAAATTTGAGAGCGATTTGGTTTTTACAGGCAGCAGGCTTTGTGCCTGAAGGTTTAAGGAGTTCAGCAAGATGAATCCCCCCAGCCAGGCATGGTGAATGAAACGGCAGAGAGTCATGTTTTTATTATTATAAGTA
>JAGHDB010000197.1 GCA_021160155.1 Bacteroidales bacterium
CACTTATAATAACCGGGATTCTCAAACTGACTAAACCTGCCTGGCTTGTCTGGATGTTCCTGGCATTCTTCACTTCCTTATTCGCTCACCAAATTACGATAACAACAGAGAGCCACAAATGGACCGATTATTTTCTGGCATTTTTTACGGGTAATGTTTCCTGGTCATATTTTCCGCTTCTGCCCTGGCTGGCTTACCCGTTATTGGGTGTCGGGATTAAAAAACTGGTTGATCAATACCCCTTTGTTTTAAATCAATCGAGATACCGGTTTTACACTGCTGTTCCGGCTGTATTGATTTTTCTTGCCGGACTGCCCCGGGGCTGGAGAATCAGTACAAATCTTGATTTATATTACCATCATGGTCTGTTGTTTTTTATCTGGGCTGTATCATTTATCTTTTTAATAGCCTTGTTGCTTCAGGCGTTTCAGAAATCTCTCAGTTGTTTCATCGGTTCATGGATCAGGTTTTTAGGAGTGCGGGTCACCTGGGTTTATGTAATCCAGTGGCTGATCATAGGAAATACGGGTACCTGGTTCTATCAGCAATTTTCAACCGGTGCCGTCCTGCTGATTTTTTTTGGAGTATTAACCGCTTCTACATTTCTTGCTTTTGTGTACCATCAACTTAAAATTAAATGAATTATAAAATTATCTTTTTGTTTTTAAATGACAACTCATACAATTAATTCTGCTTCAGGTTGGATACGAAAACCCACTTTTGTTGCAGGCCGGATCATTAAATCCCATGGGATACAGGGAGGGATGGTGCTTCGTCTTGAGAATAAAGTCCGGGAGATGAAAGATGTTCCCGAGTGGATTTTTATAATACTTGAAGGCCGTCCGGTGCCTTTCAAACTACGCCGTGAAGAGGTGTTTCTGAAAGACACACAGCACCTGGTGGTGGCTCTTGAGAGATGGGAAACTCCAGGGTCTGTCACCCGTTTTCTCAATGCGCCTGCCTGGTTTGAGGGAACCTGGAGTGACTGGTTTGAAACAGCTACAGAAGAGCCAAAGAAGCTGACGGGTTATAAAGTGTATGATGAAATCAGCCGGTCATCAGGAGAAGTGACCGATCACCTGAATATCACAGCCAATCCCCTTATTGAGATTGTTTTGAATCAGAAAACAGTGCTTCTTCCCGCTGTGCCTGAATATCTTCTGGAGACAGATTACCGTAACCGAACGATCCGTGTGCGGATACCCCCTGAGTTATTCAACCTGTAATGTACAATTTGTAACCTTGACCCTTTTCTTTTCCCCCTTTTTAAGGTTTTTGTATTACCTGATCCTTTCAATCTCGCCATCCTTTGTAATTCTCACAATACCAGATGGTTGACCGGACTGTTGATCATCCCGGCGCCACCAGACCACATAATCCACACCACGGATAAGGACGGGTGGAATCTCATGAAAGGTTTTCGGGGCTGCCCCCCCGCTGATATTGGCTGAAGTTGAAATAACCGGCTTACCGAAACGGCGGAGGAGTTCAAGACAAAAATCATCTTTCGGGATCCGGATACCGATGCTTCCGTCAGGTGCTAAAAGATTTGCGGCCAATTCCGGAATTTCTGTGCCCGGAATAATTACGGTCAGCGGCTCAATCGATGCCCGCATCAACTTCACTGCTTTACCCATCACTCCTTCACTCTTCATGTCGTCCTCACTCTCTCTTATCAGTACCAACATCCCCTTTTCAGCAGGTCGTTGTTTGAGTTTCAGAATCTTTTCAACCACACCGGATTGTGTGGCATCTCCGCCTATGCCCCAAATGGTATCGGTGGGACAGAGCAGGAGCCCCCCGTTTTTAAGAGTGGCAATTGCTTGTGACAGATCCGGTTCAGACCAGTTAGATTTCATATCCATGATTCAGTTTTCGCAGGTAAGCATATTTTCTGAAAGCGTTTATAGCCGTATAACGGGCGATCTGCCAGCCCGCCTGTCTTTCTAAAAAGCCCAGGTACCAGATATATTCTTTGAACCAGCGCCACGCCCCATGCCAAACCGGCTCAAGAAGGCATGCTTTTTTCCCTGCCTGCTGATAAGCCCTTGCGGTGATTCGTGCGAAATCATCCATCTTCTGTCGAAATTCATCTACCGAATCAATCGCCCAATGCAAGATGTCACTTTTCCACCTTTCCGTTTTTCCGCCTTTTACTATTACAACATGGTCATGCGGATCATATCCCGACCAGGTGGCATACCGCCGGTCAAACAGGCGGAGCTTGCGATCGGGATACCACGATGTAAACCTCATCCACCGGCCGCAGAAATTATTCCGGCGGCGGAAAATATATCCCCGGATATTCCGGCCGGCAGGAAGATTATCCTGTTTTTTCCATTGCAGGATCCGGTTACGGAGGGAGGCTGAAAGAGCTTCATCGCCGTCGAGCGACAGAATCCAGTCGTGACCGGCCCTTTTCATCGCACGATTTTTCTGTGATATATAACCGTCAAACTCATGCTGCTCAAATCTGATCTTCTCTTCACGGCAAATGCGCTCTGTTTGATCAGTGCTGTATGAATCCAGCACGAAAACCTCATCCGCAACTCCACGAAGTGACTCAAGACACTTCCTCAGGTGTCGCTCTTCATTATATGTAATAATCACCGCAGATAACAACATATCCTTTCAACCATTTCAACTTTTTTTTATCACATCATCACGACTTTCTACACTGAAACCTGATACTCCCTGAGCGCTTCATTGAGTGTGGTTTTCTTATTGGTGGATTCTTTTCGCTCACCGATAATTAATGCACAGGGGATATGGTATGTGCCGGCCGGAAATTTTTTAGGATAACTGCCCGGGATAACAACTTTCCGGGGAGGGATATATCCTTTATATTCTACCGGGTTACTTCCGGTTACATCAAGGATTCGGGTAGATCCGGTGATTACCACGTTGGCTCCCAGCACCGCCTCACGATCCACACGGGCCCCTTCAACCACGATGCAGCGTGAACCGATAAATACATCGTCTTCTACAATAACCGGGGCTGCCTGTACCGGTTCAAGCACGCCCCCAATTCCCACACCCCCGCTCAAATGTACCCGCTTGCCTATTTGGGCGCAGGATCCCACGGTTGCCCAGGTATCCACCAGGGTTTCTGATCCAACGTAGGCGCCGATATTGACATAGGAAGGCATCAGGATCACCCCCGGGGCAAGATAGGCTCCAAACCGGGCTACGGCATGGGGGACTGCTCTGACCTTTAATTTGTCGTATCCTTTTTTCAGGGGTATCTTATCATAGAACTGAAGTGAACCGGCCTGGCTGATCTCCATTTTTTTTAAGGGGAAATAGAGAATCACGGCTTTCTTAATCCATTCATTGACTTTCCAGGTATCTCCATCCGGTTCAGCTACCCGGATTACTCCCTGATCAAGCTGTTGTACAACATGTTCAATAGCGTCGGAAAACTCAGGATTTTCAAGTAACGACCGGTCTTTCCACGCTTTCTCGATTAACTCTTTCAATCTGTCCATGATTAGAAGCTTTGGGCTTAAAGATAACGTGATTAGACCGATTTTTATATTTTTGATACAGAACTAAACTTATTCAATGATGAAAACCCGCTTCTTACTTCAAATTCTTCTGATTTCTGTGTTCCTTGTTCCATTACGTGCACAGACTGATCTGAAATATCAGACTCCTCCGCGTGAGCTGATTGCAGTGGTAGATGCGCTGCGGAATCC
>JAGHDB010000385.1 GCA_021160155.1 Bacteroidales bacterium
GAGTAACAAAAATCCTGAAATTACAGTCAGAGCCACACCTAATCCGGCCATGTCTGCGAGACGTCCCATTAATACGGCAAACAGGGCGGCAAAAAGTGTTTCTGCCTGGGATTCAACCGACAAGGCGCTGGCTAGCACATCTTTGTCGAGCTGATCGCTTATCCATCCTACCCCAATCGGTTTTCGTAAATTTTCAATTAAATAAATTCCTGCAAACCAAATAATTGCCAAACCTTTCCAACCCAGGATAGCAGATCCTCCACTTAATAATCCTGCCATACTGCCCGCAGCAAGAGTAATATAAAGTGCTTTGCGCGGATGATGGATGAGATCGGCAAAGACGCCTGATTTTCTGGAGGTGAAAGAGGTGGAGAGATAGATAATAAAATAAATTGCTCCCACCAACATAGCGGTGCGTGCCTGCAGGGAGTATCCGGCGAGTAACGGGACCGATAGTACAAAAGACTGGATAATAGGTTGTAAATAATCTTTGACCGATTTGTAATAACCGGTATAGATACTCATGCTGACAATGGTGTGCCGAATACCCCGGTTTTTTACTGTTATCCAGAAATCTTTAACGGTCTGTATGATTTTTACACGCCAGGAGTACCTGTCGGTAGTGACTACCGTCCGGTTCAGGTAAGCAGGATAACTCCAGAGATTAATCAGATCCAGCAGGTAAGGAATGATAGTCAATAGAAATATCAATCTGAACTGACCCGTAAGAATTACCAGTCCACCTGCAAGCAGAGCCGAGACTGCTGATCCTGCCTGTGACCAGGATCTGGTATGGCCGTAATAATGCACTTTCTGATCTGTCCGGTTTTTAACCCGGAGATAGGTTAGGATCATGGCTTTATGAGTTCCGGTACGAAATGCATCTCCAAATGAGAACAGTAAAAAGGCTGCGGTAAACCAGCCGAAGGAGGGAGCCTCGTAAAAAACCAGAAAGGAGAGAATATAGGCACTGAACGAGAAAAGCATAGATCGTTTGCGTCCGAATGCATCGGCAAATATCCCTGCCGGAATCTCTAAGAGATTACGCGCTATTTCACGTATCCCGTACAAAATCCCAATTTGTGTGAATGTCATATCCTGATCCCGGAGGATCAGAATTAAAAAAGGTTCAAACAGACGAAGATTCTTAAGAAAACCGTATGCACAAAATTTAAAGTATTGTGCGTCTCGAAGAATTTGAACCCGTTTGCTGCTCATGATTGGGATTTCACCAGGTTAAAAAGGGACTATCGGCTTCTTTTCTGTTTCTTTTGAACGCTGTATCCGAATTTATTGATTTTCTTACCGATGAACCGGTAATCACCATGAACATAAGCCAGAAGATTGGCATCCGTAAGCCTGAATTGTCCTGTGTTTGAATCCAATAGTTTGTCTGTTACCCGGATATTGGTTACTTCTGAGATGAAGGCGTGGTGGCAACCCAATTCTTTAATTTCTATCACCCTGCATTCGATATTGACCGGTGATTCCATGACTATGGGAGCACAGACTGTTTTAGCCTGACCGGGTGTTAACCGGGTTATTGCCCACTTATTTACATCACGACCTGATTTGATGCCGCAAAAATCTACGGCACGTGCCATTTCAGCCGTAGTGAGGTTAATGACATATTCACCGGTACGTTTGATTAACGTATATGAATATCGTTCAGGCCTGACTGAAATATAGCAAACAGGCGGGTCGGTGCACAAGGTGCCCGTCCAGGCAATAGTGATCAGGTTATAATTTTCGGGAGAATCCCCGCAACTGACCAGCACGGCCGGAAGCGGATAGATCATCGTGCCCGGTTTAAAGTCAGTCTTTTGTATCATTTTGAATCAGGTTTGGCGGTTGTTCATATCCGGTGACCACAGATAATCCCATCTCTTTGCCCAGTTGCAGCATATATTTCCATGCGGTCGCACGTTCATTTTGAATTATCCCGTCAAGAATGGCTTCTTTAATGGCATTTTTTATAGTGCCCACCGGTTTGCTGGGTGGTAAATTGAAGGTTTTCATAATCTCTTCTCCTACTATGGGCGGTTGCCAGTTACGTATCCGGTCTTTTTCTTCAATCTCTTTCAGCTTTTGCCGTACCAGGCTGAAATTTTTCATGTATCTTCTGACCTTTTCAGGGATTCCTGATGTAATATCGGCCTCACAAAGATTCATCAGGTCATCAATATCATCTCCTGCCTCGAATAAAAGCCTGCGTACGGCAGAGTCGGTAACTGTTTCCTGTGCCAATACTATGGGCCGCATGTGAAGATTGATCAATTTTTGTACATATTTCATCTTTTCATTCATCGGTAATCTGAATCGTTGAAATATTGCAGGAACCATACGGGCTCCAAAATGATTGTGCCCGTAAAAAGTCCAACCCAGCTGAGAATCAAATCTTTTGGTTTGCGGTTTGGCAATGTCATGTAATAAGGTAGCCCAGCGAAGCCAAAGATGATCTGTATGGCGACTGATATTATCAAGAACTTTCAGCGTGTGAATGAAATTATCTTTATGCCTGATACCATTTTTTTCTTCTACTCCTTTCAACCTGAATAATTCAGGAAATATCAGCTCTAATAATCCGGATTGATCCAGGAGTCGAAAACCGATTGACGGACGGTTGGCAAGAATAATCTGATTTAATTCACTGGCTATCCGTTCAGCCGAAAGGATATTGACCTTGTTTCGATTGCGCCGGATTGCTGCAAAGGTTTCAGGCACAATCGAGAATTGCAACTGGCTGGCAAAACGAATTGCCCGGAGCATCCTGAGCGGATCATCCGAAAAAGTAATGTCAGGGTCCAGCGGAGTCCGGATAATCTTTTTTTTCAGATCTTCCAGGCCGTTAAAAGGATCGATTAATTTTCCATAAGTGGCAGTATTTAATGATACAGCCAGTGTGTTAATTGTGAAATCACGCCGTTTCAGGTCGTCTTCAAGAGTACCGTTTTCTACCAGGGGCTTGCGTGAATTCTTCTGGTAAGATTCTTTTCTGGCTCCGACAAATTCGATTTCCCAACCCTGGTAACGAATCATGGCAGTACCAAAATTTTTAAATATCTGGATTTTTGATTGGCCCCAGGCTTTGGCTACCTGCTGTGCCAGTGCAATTCCACTGCCAACCGCCACAATGTCAATGTCTTTACTATCCCGATGTACCAGGAGATCACGAACATATCCTCCAATCAGATATACCTCAACCTTTTCAAGATCAGCCACTTCGGATATAGTTCTGAAGATCCGGTGATTCAAATGCTCTTTCATTTACTTAAAACAATATAATCAGAAGGCCTGACAAAATTACCATTTTTTCTACCTTTGCAGTCATCAATTATTTAGCATTGCTGATGGTATGGTTATTGATACATCGAGGCATATAAATAATTAGATAAAATAATAACTAAACAATTAAACTTTTTTTTTAAAACGTTTGTTTAATAGAAAACCGAAAGGATCAGTATTATGAGTTTAGAGCATTTAACGAAAGAGACATTCAAAACAAAAATATTTGATTTTGAGAA
>JAGHDB010000207.1 GCA_021160155.1 Bacteroidales bacterium
GTCACCCTTCTGGTTGGCCTGATCTTCAGATCATTCCAGGCCGGATTGCTGTCACTGATACCACTCGGGATGGCCACACTGATTCTGTTCGGACTCATGGGCTGGCTGGGTATTCGTCTGGATGCCGCAACTACCCTATTATCCTCTGTTATGATTGGTGTGGGAGTTGATTACACCATTCATTACCTGTGGCGCCACCGGGATGAGATCCGTTCAGGCAAAACACATCCTGAGGCAATTGTCCATACACTCCCTACTACAGGTAAAGGAATTGCATTTAATGCCCTTTCGGTTATGGTAGGTTTCAGTGTCCTGATCTTTTCGGCATTCAATCCGATCCGGTTTTTCGGTTTTTTGGTAGTCATCTCTATCCTGGCCTGCCTCGCCGGTGCCATGTTGATTATTCCGGCTGCCTGCCAGATATGGAAGCCCCGTTTTTTCGAACATCAAAAAAAACAGTGATGAAAACAACCACCTTAGTAATTATGAGTCTGCTTTTGGCAGGAAGTGTACACGCTCAAAATCCGTCGGCACGTGACCTGATTGAGCAATCCCGCAAAGCTACCCGTCTGAACGGACTCGAATCTGTAACGCGGCTTGAAATTCATGATGGCAAAGGACATGTCCGCATCCGGGAGACTACCATGGCCTCAAAAATTTATCCGGATAATACCGAAAAAAGAGTCATTGTCTTTACAGCCCCGGCTGATGTGAAAGGCACTGCTATGTTGATCTTTGATTATCCCGACCGCGAGGATGATATGTGGCTCTACCTCCCCTCGCTGCGCAAAGTCAGGAAAATTGTCTCGTCTGAAAAGAGCCGTAGTTTTATGGGATCCGAATTTTCAAATGCCGATCTCTCCATCGGTACTCTTGACGACTTTAACTACCGCCTGGATGGTTCCGAAACCATTGACGGGACCCCCTGCTGGATCGTCCGAATCACTCCGGCTAACGAACAAATAAAATCGACTTACAACCTGTCATCCAAAACATTATGGATCGCCAAGAAAGATAAAGTTCCAAGAAAAGCTTCATTTATTGATCAGCGGGGTAAACCGTGGAAAGCACTCACCTACTCGGGCATCAAAATCATGGATCAGAAACACCGTAAATATTTCGTAACCCACATGAAAATCAGAAATCTGCAAAACGGACGTTTCAGTGTTATGAATATGGATAAAGCCGAGTATAATCCCAACGTGAAAGATTCCTATTTTACCCGTTCATTTCTTGAGCAATAATGAAAAACAGGATCAAAGTTTTGGTCACCGGAGCCGCCGGTTCGGTTGGTTTGGAAGTAGTTCGCGAACTGGCCGGCAGAGACGAAACATATGATATATCCGTGATAGATCGTAACATCCGCCGGGTGAAAAAGAAATTAAGACCCTACTTAAAACATATTCGTTTCTTCGCAGGAGAGATCACTAATCCTCAACTGATTTACCGTGCCTGCCGCGACCAGCAGGCAGTGATCCACCTGGCTGCGATTATTCCTCCTTTGGCAGATGAACAGCCACAAATTGCCGAACGGGTAAATGTTGAAGGAACCCGGTTGTTAGTAAAAACGCTTGAAAAGATCAATCCCGGTGTATTTTTTCTTTATGCTTCCTCTATCTCTATATACGGTGATCGTGTTTCCGATCCCTGGATCACGGTTAGTGATCCGTTACAACCCAGTGAAGGAGATGAATACGCCAAAACAAAGATCCGGGCAGAACAGATTATCCGCTCCTCCAAACTCATCTGGAGTATCTTCAGACTTACCGCCATCATGGGGAGCCAAACCCGTCTGAATCCTCTTTTCTTTCATATGCCACTGGATACCAGCATGGAGATTGCCACTGCCCGCGATACAGGTTATGCCTTTGCCGAAGCCATTAGCCACACAGAAAAACTTCAGGGGAAAATTTTCAATCTCTCAGGCGGTCCTTCCTGCCGCACCACATACTATGAATTTTTAAAACGTGTATTCCCCATCGTGGGATTGCAAAACCCTGATTTCCCGCATGGAGCCTTTGCAGAAAAGAATTTTCACTGCGGGTACTATCGGGATTCAGACAGGTTAAATAGCATTTTGGGATTTCAGCACGAAAGCCTCGAAGATTACTACCGGATGTTGCAGCATAAACAAAATTTCTTTGTCCGAACCATGACCCGCCTGTTTCACTCCCCCATCAAAAGATCACTGCTGAAACGATCCGACCCGTTTAAAGCCTTGCGGCAGGAAATCCTTCCGATGATCAACCGGTTCTTTTACAGGAAAGCATAATACTTTTACCGGATAATTTCCTGAATCAATAAGAAGTTGCCGTTATTAACCGGGGAGAGAGTTTTCTCTTTACCTCTGCATCCAGAAATTCTTCAATCAACTCCCGGAATACCTCCTTGACGGATTGTATTTTGGTTGTTCTGAAGGCATTATGCCCGGCAAAGACAAAACCGTTTTTCATTTTACCTTTAGCCGCATTGATCAGCGCCATTGAAATACAGTATGGAGCTTTCTTGTAATCACATGTTTTCAGGCATTTCCAGGGACAATTCACCGGGTGTCTTTTCCCGGCCGAAACATCATCCAGGAAACGGTTTCTGATGGCTCTTCCGGGAAGGCCAACCGGGCTGTCAATGAGCACAATATCTTCTTCTTTGCAGTTCACATAAGCCTGCTTAAACTCCATTGCCGCATCGCATTCGTAAGTCGGCACCAGCCGGGTTGCAATCTGTACACCCTTGGCCCCCAGCTCCATTAATCGCGACATATCTGAACCGGTATAGATTCCTCCGGCGGCAATGACCGGAATTTCTCTTCCAAACTGCTGTTCAAAAGGCTTCATCGATTCAATCACTTCCGGAACAATTTTCTCAATTGTGAACTCAGCATCATTAATCTGTGCCATGCGAAATCCGAGATGCCCTCCTGCCATTGGACCCTCCACCACAACAGCATCAGGAATAACGTCATAATGACCAGCCCAGTATCTGAATATTAATCCGGCAGCTTTCGCAGATGAAACTATAGGGAGAAATTTGGTTTTATTCTCATCTTTTTTATCCCTGATTATTGCTTCAGGTATACGGATGGGCAGGCCGGCACCGGAAATAATCAGATCTGCTCCTTCCTCAACCGCTACCGACATATGGTCTTCATAATCAGAAAGAGCAACCATGATATTCACCCCTATGATCCCATTGGTCATCTTTTTCGCTTTGCGTATCTCATCCCGCAGCACACGTCTGTTTGCTCCTCTAAAATCCTTTGAAAAACCGGGAAGCAACATACCGATACCCGCTGATGAAATAATCCCGATCCCCCCTTCATTTGCCACAGCCGATGCCAGCCGGGATAATGAAATAGCCACACCCATACCCCCCTGTATTACCGGAAGTCTTGCCTCAAGGTCCCCAATCTTTAATGTTTTCATCTACCTGTTTTTTATGTTCGCCACCAAAAATATGCACCTGATTAAGATTGGCAAAACTTTAGGGATTAACAGGGCTAAATAGGGATAAACATAAACTAAAGGGACAAATGACACGATTACAGGGGTGAAATACTCAGGTGATCCGGATAAAAAGAAGCCGATGTTCAGATTTAATAAAACGTAGAAGTCACGACTTAACTATGTTTCAATAAATTCGATGAAAAAGAGTAAGCTGCAGTTATCAGCTTGCCCTGATTTTGGGATATTTCAGTTTATCCCAGTCCAAATCAATTATACCTTCAACCGGCAGGTTATTATCTGTTGCAACTTGTACAATCTTCAGAAGTCGTGCATAGCGAAGATCATAGAATTGACAAAAACGTCTGATCGTTAACTCACGTGGTTTCCTTTGTGCGCATTCATAGTTGCATACCTGTATTCGGGTCTTGTGATATAAGTATTCCTGTGTATGACCATGCCTGATTCGAATATGCTTGATGGCTCGACTAAAAGCTTCGTTCAATTCCACAATTTTAGGTTCTTAAAGTTGTGTGGGGACAAACTTCAAAGGGTAAAACTATTAGAATATTACTGGATTTCCAAACCAGATAAACAAAACATTCAATTTGCAGCCGACTGATAATCCAACAGCCAGTAAATAGTGGGGGGGGGTATCTGCTTGATTTACCAATCACTCGTCGACTTTATTATCTCAAAGAAATCGGATAAAAAAAAATTGGGATTGAATGTATATTTTGGAGGATATAACCCAATATTTATTGTAACTATTTAGTAGTTGTTTTGCTGCCCAGGTGGGTGGTAACAAACTTATTCGAAAGTGACTAAAGATCGGGAGCATTTGTTGTAAAGCGGTTGTTTGAAAAATGAAAGCTTGGAAATCATATAGGGTCAAGAATAATCCAGCTTTGGGACAGCTTGGCTTTCAGGCGCGAAAGAAAGCTGCTTCAGACTTATCTGTTATTAAATTGATGAGACTTGTATTTATATTGGTTTTAATGTATGGGCTCGACTCTTGTACAGGATCAAAAGTAAAGAATAATTTAGTGGCATCTATAAAGGTTAGACCAACAGAAAAGCCGTTATTAACATCTGAATTCACAGACCTGATAGAGATTGTTCCACTTGAAGAAAAGGAGGAGTCTCTGTTGGCAAGAGTGAATAAATTATTGGTTTACAATGGTTGTTTTATCATTATTGACAAAGTGTTGTCAAAAGCAATCTATATTTTCAACCGAGACGGGCATTACTTGACCAAGATTAATTGTTTGGGTAAAGGTCCCGGTGAGTATACCAGTATTGCTGATGTCGCAATCCATAAGGGAATGATCTTGCTTTATGATGGAAGTATGAGAAGGCTGCTTCGCTTCAGTTTATCTGGAAATTTCATTGATGAAAAAAACATAGGTTTGTTAGCCAATGAAATTGGTTCAAGTGGCAACTTAATCGTTTTTAATTGTTGGCAGTACAATGAACTTGAGAATGGTTCCCGATTTCAACCGGGTTTGATTGGTTACAATGAAACAACGGGTCGGTTTTTTCAAATCATGGAGTATTGCAAGAACTACTTAAAGGTTCCTGTTACAAATGGTTTATACAATAAAGGCGATTCACTGTTTCTTTGTTCTCCGGTTTCTGATACAATTTACTATATTAGTAAGGTAAGCACCCCAATTTTACATATCGATTTTGGTCAGTACAGTACACCTGTCGACTACAGAGATTTGAAGCCTGGTAAAACTTTTGCAGAAGACATCCAAAATATGAATCACGTAACCGGGAAAGCGAGCTTCTGCTATTCTAATAATTTCTTAAGTCTTGTTTATACAGTAGGATTAAACAAATACTACTGCTTAAAAACCTCGGATCGAATAATAGAGGGATACAGTCTCGTTAATGATATCTTACCTGTTGGACTTACAGATCCCATGTTCGTTGATGATGAGTATTTATATTTTCTAACGATTAACAGCGAGATTAATAAACTTCGGCAGTTGAAAGATCCTAAGACGATACAAGAGTTTCAGAAATTATTAAGTAATGATATTAAAGAGTTCAAATCATTCAGAAATGAGAACCCTTATATAGTAA
>JAGHDB010000379.1 GCA_021160155.1 Bacteroidales bacterium
ACCGTTTAATAGTAAACAAACTTTAATACTCCAGGAGTTATTTCATTCGCTACTTTTAGTGTTTAACATTGATTTTTGTAAAATATGCTCAAAATACATGGCAAAAGAGCGATACAGGAAATGGGTCCATTTACCAAACGGAACAATCAGCAAAGCCCATTGTACCAGGATTATCATGTGCACAAGATAGATCCATATGTTGTTATTCAGAATATCAGTATCAATAAAAATACGTACCACAAACGCAGTTAAACCCATAAGAAACAACCAAATCACAAAAAACCAGTCGCTTGGGTGTGAATGTTTGCTGATCTCTTTATCCTTTTGAATACGACGACGCACGAAATCAAAGGTTACCACAAAAATTACCGCACTCTCCACATAGCCTAAGATAATCACAAACATGCTCTGAGTGGAGAACCAGTCAAGAAACACGGTGGTAAAAAGCAAGCCAAGGTAGCCCAACACCAGGATAAAATGTTCAAACCAACGCACCTGGTTATCATCGCACCCCAGTGTACGCTTTTGCGTGAACATATGAACAAAAAGCTCTCCCAGTGAGGTGAAATAGGCTGACAAAGGTGTTTTGATGCCTTTCTTATGTACGGTCAGCCACCACATGTGGATAATATTTGGGAGCAGGATGAATAGAAACACCAGACTAATGGCCGCCATCTCAAAAAGATGTCCGTAATGCATAACCGATTCTACATTAAAACGTTTGAAAGCTCCAAACCCAATCACTAATGCCGCGAGCACCAGAAAAGCCGTAATAGAAAAAGCAATCGATCTATAAAGCAGTCCGGATAATCCTGTCCAGTCATATTTGCTTATTAGCCAGCGTCGCAGTGACATCATCAATTCTCCCGGATCAGCCTCCCGCGGGCAGGTAGTACTGCATTCTCCGCAATAATAACACAGCCAGGGATCAAGCGAAGACTCTATTTCATCATCCAGACCCAGAACGCTGTATCGGACCATCTTTCGGGGAAATGAATTTTCTTCAGTTGAAAGGGTGCATACCGCTGTGCAATTTCCACAATTATAGCACGCATTGGCATCGAATGCCCCATATTTTTTCAGTTCATCCGTAAATTCAGGATTTATTCTTGCCATCGCTCTTGATTTTATAATAAAAATACTCGTCCATATCATCCATTTCACCGGTTTCAACCAAGCCGTATTTCAGTAAACTCATCAATTGAAACATCATTTCGTGTGTAGAAAGATTCAATGTTTCCGCCAATTGGGGAACCGTTTTATCCCCCTCTTTCAAAGCATTGAGAATACTTTTTTTTGTCCTATTAAACTGCTTTAGTTGCTCTGTTACCTTTTTGGGGACAATATGCTTTTCTTTAAGATATTTGGCTGTTTTACCTTTTTCAACTTCCATGATTATTCTTAAATATTTGGTATTAAAGCATCAATCATACTTTCCACATCCTCATCGGTCAATCCGATCAGGTCAAGTGCATTGGTGGGACAAACCGGCAAACACATACCACAACCTTTACACACGGCGGAATTCACTTTTGCAATAAATTTTCCACCTGTCTCAACTTTTTCAAAAGCATTATAGGGGCAGGCTTCATCACATTTACCACACCATTCACAAGCTTCCAGGTTGACTTTTGCAACAGTCGGTTCCAACGCCAGTTCACCCGAATTAACGAGCGAGAACGATTTGGTAGCCGCAGCCAGGCCCGAGTTTATGGATTCCATAATGTTTTTCGGGCCCTGACTGGCTCCCGCAATGGTGATTCCGTCAATTACCGTTTCCACGGGGCGTAGTTTCATATGGATTTCATTAAAGAAATTATCCCGCCCCCTGGGGACTTTCAGTAGATTGCCGATTGAATTATCTTGTCGCGGCACCATTCCGGTTACCAATACAACCAGATCCGCAACTACTTCTATCTCTTTATCGATGGTTAGCATATCTTTGATCCTAACAATGGTTTGCGTACCACTCTTTTCCACTACCGGGGGATCATACTCAAAAGATTGCAGGTAAATATCCCCGAGACGTGATGATTCATCATACCACACTTCTGCTTTGCCGTAAGTTCTTATTCCCCGGTTAAAATGGTAATTATGTATGCCCTTATATTTTTTCTTAACCGTGATGGCGGTGTGGATGATAGCCGTACAGCAATAACGTGAGCAATATTTATTCTCCCCGTCAACCTGTCGACTTCCCACGCAATAGATATAAGCAATGTTTTTTATCTCTTTCCCTTTATAAACCAGCTTATCATCACAGTAATGAACAATTCTTTTGAACTGTGGGAAAGTCACCACATTGTCAATCTCTCCATATCCAAACTCACCCTTTTTAGGTTCGTAAGGATCAAAACCGGTGGCCAGTAAAATAGAACCAACCTTTAAATTAAGATATTCGGTTTTCTGACTAAAATCAATGTTGGGGCATACTTTTTCACACTCCCCGCAACGCGTACAATTTTTCATATCAATTGCAGGCAGTTGCGGATATTCACTGGGGTAGTTGTGATAAATAGCCTTCCTGGTGGTGATGTTAAAATTAAACTCATCCGGTACTTCAACCGGACAAACATCAATAGCCTGTTGGAGAGTTTCTTCGGTGCATCGCAGTTTAAAATGGCGCGGGGTAATTTTCACTTTCAAATTGAAATTCCCAACACTACCACTGTTTTCTATTACTTCCGCTCCGGTAAACAACGTGATCTTTTTTTGACTCATTACCTGGTCATAAAGACGGGTGATCAACTCTTTTCCGGTCTCTTCTGTCAGACAGAGATCATCCCACTGAGCCACCCGTCCCCCCACAAAAAACTCGCGTTCAATCAGATAAACCTGTGACCCTGCTTCTGCCAGTTCAATGGCAGCACGCATTCCGGCTATACCCGCTCCAATCACTGCCACAGCATTCGTTGCCTCAACTATTACCGGTTCAAGTGATTCGGTATTTCGTACTTTGGCAATGGCTGCCTTGACTATTTGTATGGCTTTTTCCGTAGCCCCCATTTTGTTGTCAGAGTGTGCCCACGAAACCTGTTCGCGTATATTGGCATGCACATAATTGTATTTGTTCAGACCGGCTCTTTCAACAACGGCTCTAAAAGTAAGAAGGTGTAATTTAGGAGAGCAGGATGCAACCACTACACCATCCAGTTCCCTGTCCTTAATATCATCAACCATCTCTTTCTGGTTTGAATCGGCACAGGCAAACATGGTGGTTTTAGAGAGGATTACTCCTTCATCTCCTTCTACAGCCTGACGAACTTTCTCCACATCCACGTAATCTGAAATGTTCCCGCCGCAATGACAGATATATACGCCTATCTTCTTTTTCATAATGATTCTTTCCTTAAATAACTTGTTGTTTCGGCTGATGCAGCCCCACCGGATAAAATTGAATCGGGAATATCCATCGGACCGGAGGCTGTTCCTGCAACAAAAACTCCTTCGATACTCGTTTTGGCCGGACTTGCCATGAGATCAACCTGATTCACAAAATGGAAGGGGTCAAGTTGAAGCTCTTCGTTTTCAAATACACCGGAGATACCCTGATTGGGCAACACACCAACTGAAAGCACTACCATATCGTGCTCGGCTTCTTTGACAGTACCAGCTTTTATATCCTCATAACGCACTACCAGATTACCATTTTCTTTTCCGGTAATCTTCCCCACTTTTCCTTTTATAAATTCCACACCCATATCCTGTGCCTGTACATAAAATTCATTAAATCCTTTACCAAACGCCCTTATATGAAGGTAATAGATGGTAATATCCGCCATTGGCAAAGCACCCATCAGCAATTGAGCCTGCTTGATTGAATACATACAGCAGATTTGGGAGCAGATTGGATTACCTACCGATTTATCCCGTGAACCCGTGCAAAGAACATAAGCTATATTGTCAGGCATTTTTCCATCGCCCGGTCTCAATACGGTATTAAACGGACGCGTGGGAGCCAATTCACGTTCCATCTGCATGGAAGTAATCACATTTTTATATTTCCCGTATCCGTATCTGGGTATTTTCAACGGGTCAAACAATTCAAAACCCGTAGCTATTACCACTGATTTTATTTTAACCAGGAACTCCTCGGGAGTTTGAGTAAAATCAATACATTTGGTAGGACATGCCCGCTCACAGGCACCGCAAAGAGTACAATTATCAATGTCAATGGCAGCAGCACGCGGACTGGCAATACTAAAAGGGATATAGGCAGCTTTTCTTCCCACAAGGCCATACTGGTATTCATCAGTCACACTGACCGGACAAGCTTCTTCACAAAGCTGGCATCCGGTACAGTCGGCTACATGGACATAGCGTGGTTTCTGCAGTACAACCGCTTCAAAACGATGTGATCCCTTTTTTAATATTTTTTGGGGTTCGGCACCGGTAAAAATTGTGATATTGGGGTGCCTGGCGATTTCCGAAACTTTTGGAGTGGTAATACATGCTGCACAATCCAGGGTCGGAAATACTTTGCTGAGTAAAATCATCTTGCCGCCAATAGAGAGTTCTTTTTCAAGAAGCAACACTTTATAACCCAGATCAGCCAGGTTCAAAGCTGATTCCCCCCCGGCAATACCCGCACCTACCACAAGAACATCGTATTCCAATGTTTTCATCTGTTTCTGGATACTCATTTAATTTGAAGATTTACTTAAGTATTCTGCAAAACTTTTAACATGTTTCACAAATGGCTCACTGCATACAGAACAAATTGCCGCCATTTTCAAACGGGCCGGATCAATTCCCTTTTCTTTCATCAATTGTTGCGTCACACTCATTAACTGACCTGTTTTTTCCGTACAGGATTCACCATAAGGACAATCGGTACCGTCAGCAGCAATAAACACCCCGTCGAAACCCTGTTCAAGAGCATGCAAAATCCAGCGGGGTTTGATGGAACTTGAACAGGGTACCGGAATGGTATACACGGTGGGCGGATAATGTAATTTCAATAAGCCTGCCATATCAATAGCCGGATCAGAAATTTTTTCTGTTGAAAAAACCAGGATCCTGGGGCTGTTATTTACTTTTCCACCAGTCATAATTATTTCCTTAAGAGGATTTTAAAAAAACCTGATTCTTCTATTGTACCAAGATATTCGTAGCCTTTCTTGGTACACCATTTCGGGATATCACGCTTCGTGCCTTCGTCAGCCGACAGCACCTCCATTACCTGTCCTTTTTCAATTTGACCAATGGCTTTTTTTGCAGCCAGTAAAGGTCCCGGACAGGATGTTCCCCGGGCATCAACTGATTTATCCACATGTAACTGTGCTAATTCTTCTGTATTCATGATTTCTAATTTTACGTGTTAAATTTGATGGCTAAATAAACAGGTTAATATCTGCTTCTTCGGCCGAAGCCATATACTCACTGATACCACAGATATCATCGGCCAGATCTATAAAATCATCCAGCTTGACACCTTTCCATACTTTACCTGCAAAACCGCAAATGTGCACTTTCACATTGGTCATCTCTTTGGCCGTACGAAAAGCTTCTGTCCAATGCGGTGTACCTAAAGCTTTGAGTGAGGCTAAGAATTCATCCTTTTTATCCGTAATTTCCGCTACCCGGTCGTTGACCATTGCATTTTCTTTTTTAAATGCAAATGCTGCCTGTAAAAGGACGAAAATGTCCACGTCCATATCTTCAGCCGCAGCTCCTCCCAGGATCACACCTGCAGCTGTCAGTTTGTCTACACTGCCCGAAAACAGTGCCAATGTCAATTTTTTGTTTTTCATAACTTACTCTCTTTTAATGTTAATTTAACCCAATCACGTTGTAAATAAAGAACTACTATAAATATTTTTTATGAAAATTTGCGTGCGGTTACTCTCGTTTAAATGTGATTCATGTCACACATTTATTAACTTTGTAAAAAAATAAACATGCAAACAGTCAAGTGTGCAACCTGCCTGCTAAAATCCAAACCAGCTCAAAACCTGGAAGATTCTGAGCTTGCAATATTGGGACAAAGTTGTGTGGAAACCGTATTCGAAAAAGGTGAGACCATCTTTAAGCAGGATGCCCTCTCTTCGAATATCATTTATCTTCAAACAGGTCTGGTCAAACTGATGATCAAAGGTCCCCAGCGCATGCAAATTATCAAACTTAAAAAAGCGCCGTGCTTTCTCGGTTTACCCACAACCATCGGAGATAAAATCAATCATTATTCAGCAGTAGCACTGGAACAAACAACCGCCTGTTTTATTGATCTGAGTCTTTTCAAAAGCCTGCTGCGCATGAATTCGGATTTTTCATGTGAGATCATTCTTGAACTTTGTAAAAATGAACTGGATCAGTTTAACCGGTGTGTGAAACTGGTTCAAAACCAGGTTTTCGGAAGATTGGCTACTAATCTGCTTAATATGGCCAATGAGATATACCGTGCTAATGAGTTTGATTTACCACTAAGCCGCAATGAGTTTGCCGATCTGGTTTGTTCTTCGCGCGAAACAGTAAGCAGACTCCTATCTGAGCTTAATCAAGAAGGTATTATAGAGATCCGGGGCAAACATATCCGGCTTATTGATCTTAATAAACTGGAAGATATCAGTAGAAATGGATAACTTAACGATATGAAGAGAGAACTTGATCATAAATTGCATTTGAGAAACATCAAACCAACCGCCATGCGGCAGTTGGTTCTGCATGTTTTAACCGAACAAAGTACAGCCATAAGCCTGCCTGAACTAGAACAAATATTTGACAGAGCTGATAAAGCCACGTTATACAGAACTTTAAAAACATTCGAAAAAAACAAGCTGATACATCGCATCAATGACGGAGCCGGTCCGGTGAAATATGCATTATGTCAGGACACCTGTAAATGCCAGCCTGAAGATTTACATGTGCATTTTCTGTGTACCAAATGCAACCAAACTTATTGCCTGACTGAAATTCCCATCCCTGATATTACCCTTCCCGCCAAATTCAGTTTTGAAAACGTGAATATGGTTGTGAAAGGTGTTTGTGCCAATTGTGCCATCTGACTTTGCAACCCGGTTGCATCAACTTTCATCGATATTTGCTGTAAAACTTACGGTAAAGTATTGATGAAATGATTAACAGTATTATTTTTTTCTCAATCAGGAGAAAGTTTGTCATCCTAACCTTTATGCTGCTATTGGTTGGATGGGGGATATTTTCAATGTTTAAAGTGCCGCTGGATGCAGTACCCGACATCACAAATAACCAGGTACAGGTAATTACCACTACACCTAATCTCGGCACCGGGGATATCGAACAATTTGTCACCTATCCGGTTGAATTATCCTTGTCAAACCTTCCCGGGGTAATAGAATTACGCTCTATATCACGTTTTGGCTTATCTGTCGTAACAATCGTTTTTAAGGATGATATGGGCACTTACCTGCCGAGACAACTGGTACAGGAAAAGTTGAGCGAAGTCAGTGACCAAATCCCCAAAGGATTCGGAGAACCCTTTATGGCCCCGATTAGCACCGGCTTAGGTGAAATTTACCAATACACTCTTGATGTAAAACCCGGTTATGACACCGTCTATTCTCCAATGGATTTACGAACCATACAGGATTGGATTGTAAAACGACAAATGTCGATGCTGCCCGGCGTGGTTGAAGTGAACAGCTTCGGTGGATACCAGAAACAATATGAAGTGGCGGTTGACCCCGATAAGATGAAAAGTATGGACATTGGTATTATGGAGATTTTTAATGCACTGGAGAAAAACAATGAAAATACCGGCGGAGCTTATATAGAAAAAGATAAAATGGCCAACTTCATCAGAGGAGAAGGCCTGCTGAGAAACATCCGGGATATTGAAAATATTGGCATTAAGAACGTAAACGGGGTTCCGGTTCTGATCAGGGATGTAGCAACCGTGAAATTCGGTAGTGCCGTTAGATACGGAGCCTTTACCAAAAACGGCCGGGGGGAAGCAGTCGGAGGAATCGTTATGATGCTTAAAGGAGAGAATTCGAATGAAGTGATCGGTAAAGTTAAGGAGCGTATTGCCGAAATTCAAAAATCTCTACCTGAAGGACTTGAAATAAAACCGTTTTTAAACCGGTCTAAACTGATTCAAAGCACTACGGGAACGGTGGCTGAGAATCTTTCGATCGGTGCCCTTATCGTAGTTTTCTTTATGATGCTTCTCCTGGGAGGAGTGAGAGGAGGCCTGATCATCGCTTCGGTAATGCCCCTGTCACTTTTGTTTGCCTTTTCACTGATGAACATCTTTGGGGTATGGGCTAACCTGATGTCACTCGGTGCCATTGACTTCGGTATCATCATTGACGGAGCAGTCATTATCGTTGAAAGTGTCATGCTAATGGTGGCCCATCGATTGAAAAATGATTCAAACCAATTGATATCTGGGAAAGAGATGGCGAAAATTACCTATATGGCTTCTACACGCCGGGCAAACTCAGTCTTTTTCGGATTGCTAATTATCCTCATAATCTTCTTTCCCATTCTGGCCCTTACCGGTATTGAAGGTAAAATGTTCAAACCCATGGCACTCACAACCAGTTTTGCCCTGATAGGCGGTTTAATTTTAAGCCTGACCTATATTCCTGCCATGTCGGTTCTTTTTCTGAAGGGAAAACCCAAAACAAAAAAAAGCATCAGCGACAGAATAATCAACGGACTGCTCAGTATTTATGAACCTGTATTACGATTCGCACTGAAATTTCGAAAAGCAGTTATAATTTTGGTTGTTATCCTTCTGGCAATCTCAGTCTATACCTTTACCAGGATAGGCGGAGAGTTCATTCCCAAATTAGATGAGGGTGATATTGCCTTCCAGGCATTGCTGAAACCGGGGACTTCTCTTACAGAAGTTCAAGAAACATCCACTAAACTTCAAAAAATCATTCTGGAAGATTTTCCTGAGGTGGAGCAAATACTGGGCAGAATAGGAGTAGCGGAAATTCCTGTTGACCCTATGCCAATGGATATTATTGACATGTTCGTGATACTGAAGCCTAAAAAGGAGTGGGTATCTGCAGATACCAAAAGCGAATTAATTAAAAAAATGAAAGAGAGAGTATCTGTTTTGCCGGGTGTAAATTTCGAATTCACCCAGCCTATCGAGATGCGTTTTAATGAACTGCTCACAGGAGTAAGGGAGGATGTTTCAGTGAAACTGTATGGTGAAGATCTGAATGTACTGGCTGCTAAGGCTCAGGAAATGTCAAAGATCATTGCTACCGTTGAAGGGACTGCAGACCTGCGTGTGGAAGCCACAAAGGGACTTCCGCAAATGACAGTTGAATATGACCGTGCCAGAATAGCACAGTACGGCCTGAATATCCGTGATCTAAATACTATTGTCAGATCTGCTTTCAGCGGAGAATCTGCCGGTGTTATCTTTGAAGGTGAAAAACGTTTTGATCTGGTCGTCAGACTTGAAAAACAACATAAAAAAAATATTGAAAGCATCCGGAACCTATATGTCCACCTGCCGGATGGAAATCAGATACCCCTGAAGGAGGTGGCAAAAATTGATTACCAGGGAGGCCCAATGCAGATCTCGCGTGACGGCACCAAAAGAAGAATCTACGTGGGTATCAATGTCAGAGGCCGGGATGTGGAATCAACCGTAAAAGAAATCAGTCAGAAACTGGACGACCAATTGATTTTACCGCCGGGATATTACATTCAATACGGGGGCGCTTTTGAAAACCTTCAAAGAGCAAAAGATCGTCTTGCCATTGTGGTACCCCTCGCTTTGGTACTGATATTTGTTTTGCTTTTTCTTTCACTACGCTCTATCAAACAAACGTTCCTGATCTATATGGCTATTCCGATGGCTGCCATCGGAGGTGTCTTTTCTCTGTTTTTCAGAGATATCAACTTCAGCATATCGGCAGGTATCGGCTTTATTATTTTGTTTGGCGTATCAGTTATGAACGGACTTATTTTAATCAACCGGTTCAATACACTGAAAGAAGAGGGTGTTAGTGATCTTACAGATCGTATTACCAAAGGAGCTAAAGAAGTCATGCGGCCTATTCTGCTGGCGGCAAGCACCGATATAGTCGGATTTATTCCGATGGCCATATCGCAATCGGCCGGTGCTGAAGTACAACGGCCCCTGGCTACAGTTGTTATCGGTGGACTCTTAACTGCATTGGCACTAACCCTCGTGGTAATTCCTGTTCTCTATTACCTGTTTGAGTCGCGAGGTAAACAAAAAATAAAAATCCCTGCGGATTCCGGAAAACTACCCGCCCTGCTGCTGATTTGCCTGCCGGTTATAGGAGTAGCCAGCGGTTTTACATCTGCTAACACACAGGATATCAGAAAAGTAACATTACAACAAGCTATTGAAATAGCATTAAAAAACTACCCGCAGATTAAAGCCGATTCACTACGGGTTGAAAAGCAGCAAACACT
>JAGHDB010000148.1 GCA_021160155.1 Bacteroidales bacterium
AACCTTGGTTCCATTGCAGCATGTTCGCGTGATGATCCTTCTCCGTAATTCTCATCACCGACTACCACGGAATACTGACCTTTCTTCTTATAAAACCTGGCTACTTCCGGAACGGGAAGATATTCACCGGTCAATTGATTTTTCACCCGGTTAGTCTTTTCATTGAAGGCATTTACAGCACCGATCAGCATATTATTTGAGATATTCTCAAGATGACCGCGAAAACGCAACCATGGGCCGGCCATTGAGATATGGTCAGTTGTGCATTTGCCTTTAGCCTTAATCAGAAGATGTAAACCTGAGAGATCTTTTCCGTTCCAGGGTTCAAATGGTTGCAGAAGTTGTAATCTTTCAGACTCAGGATTCACGGAAACCTCAATTTTACTGCCGTCTTTAGCGGGTTCCTGATAGCCGCGGTCGGCCACATCAAATCCTTCAGGAGGTAATTCAATTCCGGATGGCTCATCCAGTTTTACTTTTTCACCATCCTCATTAACCAGGTAATCGTTAATTGGATTAAAGGTAAGATCACCAGCCAGGACAAAAGCGGTGACAATTTCGGGTGATGCCACGAAGGCATTGGTTTTTGGATTGCCATCATTCCGTTTGGCAAAGTTCCGGTTAAAAGAGGTAATAATGGAGTTCTCAGGGAGTTGATCTGCATTTTTCCTGGCCCATTGACCGATACAGGGACCGCATGCATTAGCCAGAACCACTCCTCCTATTTTGTGAAACTGGTCGATCAGTCCATCCCTTTCAATAGTATATCTAACCTGTTCGGAACCTGGGGTAATAGTAAAATCAGCCTGAGCAGTTATTTTCTTTTTAATTGCCTGCCGGGCTATGGATGCAGCGCGCGTGATATCTTCGTAGCTTGAATTGGTACATGAACCGATCAGGCCCACCTCCAGTTTCCGGGGAAAATGATTTGTTTTGACTGCCCGGGCGAATTCTGAAAGCGGCCAAGCCCGGTCGGGTGAGAAGGGTCCGTTAATATGTGGTTCAAGTTTATCCAAATTAATTTCAATGACCTGATCAAAATATTTCTCAGGGTCGTTGTAAATTTCGGGGTCACCATTCAGATATTCGGTAATTTCATTTGCCATCTCTGCAATTTCCTGACGCCCGGTAACTTTCAGGTATTCAGCCATTTTGTCATCGTATCCGAAAATTGAAGTAGTTGCACCGATTTCAGCACCCATGTTACAAATAGTTCCCTTGCCTGTAGCTGATATCGAACGGGCGCCATCACCGAAATACTCCACAATACAACCTGTTCCACCTTTAACAGTCAGAATTCCGGCTACTTTTAAAATTACATCCTTTGCTGAGGTCCAGCCGCTCAATTTACCGGTTAGGTGAATACCGATCAATTTCGGGAATTTCAATTCCCAGGGCATACCGGCCATTACATCTACCGCATCAGCTCCCCCGACACCAATGGCAACCATCCCCAGTCCACCTGCATTCACGGTGTGTGAATCGGTTCCAATCATCATTCCACCAGGGAAAGCATAATTTTCCAGTATTACCTGATGAATGATACCGGCACCCGGTTTCCAGAATCCAATGCCATATTTATTGGATACTGTGGCTAAAAAGTCATATACTTCGTTATTGATTTTTTTTGCCTCTTTTAAATCTTGTTCTGCGCCGGATTTAGCCTGAATAAGGTGGTCACAATGCACGGTGGACGGTACGGCAACTTTTTTGCGCCCCGCCTGAAGAAACTGTAATAATGCCATTTGTGCAGTGGCATCCTGCATGGCCACACGATCGGGATGGAAATCTACATAATCCTCGGCCCTGCTATAAGGCCGATCGGGGATGGTGTTGTGATACAGGTGTGCATAAAGAATTTTCTCAGTCAGTGTCAATGGTTTTCCAATCAGTTTTCGTGTTTGTTCCATACGCTCAGGCAGGTGTGCGTAAACACGTTGAATCATATCAATATCAAATGGCATCACAAAAAGAATTTAATGTTGTTTCAAAGAATAACAAACAAACCCGTCAGAAGGCTGTTTGGTAGGTGTACAAAGATATAAAAAATGCCAGTCGTTACTGATAAAAATCATATTTGTTTAACAGTTTAGCCATTCGTTTTTTGGTTATATTTGTTTACATTTTAAGAAATTTATAAATGTTTGATATTCATGGAATTACTAAATAAGATTAAAGACAGGTCGCGTCAACTTGACCGACATATAGTGTTGCCCGAGGGATTTGAAGATCGAACTTTAATGGCGGCTGACAGAATTATTACTCAGCGCCTTGCCAGGATCACTTTAATCGGTGATGAAAATATGATTAAGAAACAGGCTGGCACATTGGGTCTTAAGAATATAAATCAAGCCGGTATTCTGAATCCGGAGAATCATCCTGATAAAGAGAGGTATGCCGAATTAATGGTGAGCCTTCGGAAGCAAAAAGGGATGACCATGGATAAAGCCTTAAAGCTTATCACTGACCCTTTGTATCTTGCCACTTTAATGATCAAAGCAGGAGATGCTGATGGAGAAGTGGCAGGAGCAGCAAATGCAACGGGTGATGTATTACGTCCTGCTTTTCAGTATGTCAAAACCCAACCGGGTATTACCGTGGTTTCAGGAGCTTTCTTAATGATCCTGCAAAACAAAAAGTTTGGCGAAGACGGACTGATCGTATTTGCTGACTGCGCCGTTTATCCTGATCCTACTGCAAGCGAGTTGGCGGAAATTGCTGTAACTACTGCAAAAACCACCCGGGCAATCGCACAATTTGAACCGAAAGTGGCTATGTTGAGTTTTTCAACCAAGGGAAGTGCACAACATGAAATGGTGGATAAAGTGGCAGAAGCTACGCGAATTGCCCATCAACTTGATCCGGACCTCATGATTGACGGGGAGATGCAGGCAGATGCAGCTATTATTGAATCAATAGGAGAAAAGAAGGCTCCGGGAAGTACTATTGCAGGTAAGGCTAATGTACTGATCTTTCCCACAATGGAAGCAGGGAATATTGCCTATAAACTGGTTCAGCGATTAGCCGGTGCTGAGGCAGTGGGACCAATTTTACAGGGAATGGCGGCTCCCATTAATGATTTATCAAGAGGTTGCTCGGTTGATGATATCGTCAATCTGGTGGCAATAACTGCTAACCAGGCAGCTGGATTGAAAAAATAAAAATTAATCTGGTATGAAAGAAATTGTTGAACCTATTGAACAGTATGCATTAAGCAAAAAAGACCGCCCGAAAACTCTGTTTTCCAAAGTGGGTATTGTGGGTTGCGGCACAGTAGGTCAGACCATTGCTGTTTTGATTGCCACGCATGATATCGAGGTAGTTTTTATCGAAATTGAACAGGAGAAAATTGATGCGGCTTATAAAGGAATGGAGGCTGCCCTTGACCGTAAAATTAACCATTGGGGAATGACCATCAACGAGAAAAAGTTGATCCTGTCAAGAATTAAAGGCAGTCTTAAGTGTAGTGACTTACAGGGATGTGATCTGGTGCTGGAAGCAGTTAAAAGTAAAAGTCGTGAGCAAAGAGTCAACATAAGAAAAGATATTTTTAAAAGGATTGAAGCACAGGTTTCTCCAGAAACCATTATTGCCACCAATTCAACTACCGTGGTTATTACAGAGCTCTCTTCAGAATTAAAACATAAGGATCGTTGTGTGAGTCTGCATTTCTCTACATCGAACCCCAGTGCCAATATTATGGAAGTAGTTAAAGGGTTACATACCTCAGATGAAACCTATCGAAATGTAGAGAAATTTGCGAAACTGATTGGAAGAAAAATGATACCCGTGGATGAGAGTCCGGGTTTGATTTCCGTCAGACTATTTGCCAGCCTGATCAACGAAGCCTGTGAAGTGTTGATGGAAAGCGTCGGTACTAAGGAGGATATCGATCTGGCGGTCAGAGCAGGTTTGGGATTGGGACGAGGACCTTTTGAATTAGCTGATAAAATCGGGCTCGACAAAGTCGTGAGATGGCTTGATAATCTGTATAATGAATTCGGAGATATGAGATACAAAGCTTCACCGATCCTGAGAAAAAAAGTCAGAGCCAATCAATTGGGGCGGTCAACCGGGAAAGGATTTTATGAATACACTCCGGAAGGGATAAGAATTAAAACACGTAACTATTAAACTGTAAGCAACGATGAAAATATTGGTTCTGAATTGTGGCAGTTCTTCGGTCAAATATCAGCTGTTTCAAATGGCCGGGAAAAAAGTTCTTGCTAAAGGTAATGTGGAGAAAATCGGACTGAAAGGATCTTTTCTGAAACATGCGCTTTCGAATGGCACAAAAGTTAAGCTTACAGGAGAAGTACTGGATCATCAAAGTGCAATCGAATATATTCTGGGTGTTTTAACCAGTCAAAAATATGGCTGTCTGACCAATCTTGACGAAATTGATGCGGTGGGACACCGTCTGGTTCATGGAGGTGAAAAATTTGCCAACAGTGTTTGGATCAATAAGGAGATTTACCGGCAGATAGAATTATTCGTGGATTTAGCTCCTCTTCATAACCCGGCCAATTTAAAAGGGATAGATGCAGTGAATCTGTTAATGCCCGGTAAACCGCAGGTGGGAGTTTTCGATACTGCTTTTCATCAATCTATGCCGGATTATGCCTATATGTATGGCATCCCGCATTCTCTGTATGACAAATACAGTATCCGGCGATATGGTTTTCACGGTACTTCACATCGTTATGTGTCGAAAAGAGCATGCGAAGTTTTGAATCTCGACTGCGAAAAGGTTAAGATGATTACCTGTCACCTGGGAAACGGAGCCTCTGTGACAGCTATCAATCAGGGTAAATCCGTAGATACATCGATGGGTTTAACCCCCACAGAAGGGCTCATAATGGGAACACGTTGCGGGGACCTGGATCCGGGGGTACTGACTTTTATAATGGATAAAGAGGAGATCAATCACCAAACAGCCAATGTATTAATAAATAAGCATAGCGGTATGTTGGGAATTACCGGAATATCTTCTGATATGAGAGAAATTGAACATGAAGCATGGGAGAAGAAAAATCCCAAGGCCATACTTGGACTAAAAATGTACCATTACCGGGTAATAAAATATATCGGTGCATATGCGGCTGCTATGAACGGAGTCGATGTTTTGGTTTTTACCGGTGGAATAGGGGAGAACGGCTCAGAATCCCGTGAAGAAATATGCAAAAATCTCTCTTTTCTCGGATTGAATTTTGATGCTGATAAAAACAGGGGACAACGTGGCAAAGAACTGGTAATCTCTACAAAAGATTCAAGAATAACCGCTATTGTAATTCCGACAAATGAGGAGTTGGTTATTGCAGAAGACACCGAAAAAATTGTTAAAGAACATCAGATAAAGAACTGATTTGTATGATCCGGAACTTACAAGAACTGGAGACTCATGTCTCCGGCCAGAGAAAACGTAAAAGACTGGTGCTTGCTGTAGCTCAGGATCGTCATGCACTTGAAGCCGTTGAAGATGCTGCGTCATATGGATTTATTGATCCGGTTCTGGTTGGTGATCTGAAGCAGATTAAAAAAATCACAGATGATTTAGGTTATAAAACCGGTACCTGGGAGTTGATTGATGAGCCTGATCCCGTCAGAGCCGTTGAAGCTTCGGTTAGCATGATGCATGATGACCCGACCGCTATTCTGATGAAAGGTGGATGTCCGACTTCTTTATTACTTAAAGGAGTACTTAATCCGGATTGGGGATTGCGCAAAGGTAAATTACTGAGTCATTTTGCCTGGTTTGAATCTCCTTATTATCATAAGATGCTGGGTATTACCGATGTAGCTATTAATATTGCACCCGGGCCGGAACAGAAAAGTGAAATCCTGCAAAATGCGGTGAGTTTTCTGCATCATCTGGGTGTTACAATGCCCAGGGTAGCTGTTATTGCTGCTGTAGAAGTGGTTAATGAAAAAATGCCTGCAACTGTGGATGCTGATATTTTAACCCGGCAGAACCGGGAGGGTTTGATAACCGGGTGCCTGGTTGATGGCCCGCTTGCCCTCGATAATGCCATCAGCAAAACAAGCGCCCAAAACAAAAATATTGACAGTCCGGTTGCAGGAGACCCGGATCTTTTACTTATGCCGAATATAGAAGCCGGTAATGTGCTATATAAAAGCCTGACCTATTTGTCTGAAGCACGAGTGGCATCCGTAGTACTGGGAGCTCCCCGTCCTATTGTACTTACTTCCAGGTCGGATTCACGTGATTCTAAAAGAAACAGCATCTTACTTGCTGCATCCAATTCTCAAAAATGATCAAGAATGCCTGATACGGTTCTGCCCATCAAAATACTGGTAATCAATCCCGGATCTACATCCACGAAGATTTCAGTTTTTGAAAATACCCGGGCGGTTTTTAGTAAAAGTATCAAGCATCCTGTTGAAGAACTCTCCCGGTTTAATCATGTAACCGATCAATTTTCCTATCGGAAAAACCATATCCTGAATGAGTTAGAACAAGCCGGCATAGTTATTTCTGAAATACCCTACCTGATTGCTCGAGGTGGAATGCTGAAACCCATACAATCAGGTGTGTATGAGGTAAACGAGGCTATGCTACGGGATCTCAGAATTGGGGTGATGGGCGAACATGCCAGTAATCTCGGGGGAATCATTGCTCATAATCTGGCCCAATCAATTCCTAATGCCAGGGCGTTTATTGCAGATCCTGTAGTAGTGGATGAGCTGTCTGATATCGCACGATATGCCGGCCATCCCAATTTCTCAAGACAATCAATTTTTCATGCATTGAATCAAAAAGCGATTGCCCGGACTTTTGCTCATTCGATCAGCAGGCCTTATGAAGAACTTAACCTGATTGTAGCACATTTGGGTGGTGGCATCACCGTGGGAGCACACGAGAAGGGGAGGGTAGTAGATGTAAACCAGGGTCTTGACGGAGAGGGCCCATTCTCTCCTGAAAGGTCGGGAACACTTCCTGCGGGTCAACTGATCCGTACCTGTTTTTCAGGAAAGTATACTGAAAAAGAGATCTATAAAATGGTTCTGGGGCATGGTGGTTTACTGGCATATCTCGGAAGTAATAATGCCCGGGAGGTGGAAGACCAGGCCAGGTCAGGAAATAAAAAAGCACAAATGGTTTATGAGGCTATGGCTTACCAGGTTGCCAAAGAGATTGGCGCATGTAGTGCTGTTTTAAAAGGAAGGGTAGATGCCACATTAATAACAGGAGGGATTGCATACAGCGAATTGTTTGTCCAGATGCTTACTTATAGAATCGCGTGGATCGCACCCGTCCGGATTTTTCCGGGCGAAGATGAGATGCAGGCACTGGCTCATAATATGTTGATGGTTGTAAATGGTGAATTACAACCTAAAATGTATATTTGATCCCTTATGAAAAAGAAAATTCCGCTTTACGTTCAAATTATTATCGGAATGCTTTTGGGCATTCTTTGGGGTATTGTTGCCGTTCGTTTACATCTGGTGAAATTTACCAGTGACTGGATCAAGCCATTCGGGACTATCTTTATCAATCTGCTTAAACTGATTGCTGTCCCCCTGGTATTTGCTTCACTGATTAAAGGAATATCGGGTTTAAACAACATCGGCCGTTTAAGTAAAATGGGTCTTAAGACGCTTGGACTCTATATTATTTCTATGCTGGGTGCTATAGTAATTGGTCTGGCTATTGTCAATACTATTCGTCCCGGCAATACTTTTCCTGATGAGAAACGTGCCGAATATTTACAGAAATTTGAGCATAGTATTGGCGAAAAAAGCCAGGCAGCCAGCAAGATACAAGAGCAGTCGCCGTTACAGTTTCTGGTGGATATGGTGCCTGAGAATATTTTTGCAGCTGCGAGTCAGAATAAAAATATGCTTCAGGTTATCGTTTTTGCTATCCTGATAGCTGTTTCTATGATGCTGCTTCCCGAGAAAAAAGTCAAACCGTTCAGAAAATTAATTAAGAGTATCAATGATATTATATTAAAACTAATTGATTTGATTATGATGACAGCCCCGTTTGGGGTGTTTGCCCTGCTGGCCGGACTTGTAGGGGACTTTTCAGGAGATACCGATCTT
>JAGHDB010000023.1 GCA_021160155.1 Bacteroidales bacterium
CCCAGCCAAAACAGTAGATAACCAGCGTATTACAGTTGACCGGATTTTGCCAAAAGGCAATCATTATACTTCAGGTGCCTCACTTGAATCCCGTTGGAAAACCGGGACGCACCATCACCTGATTGCCGGAGTGGATCTTTGGCAGAGAATACTGCGTACTTCACGTGAAAAGGAGATTACCCGGGAGATCCTGGATGATTTTCAGAATGTTCAACAGACCCTTCGGATAGTGAGGGGGGAAAAACCGACTCCTGATTCCCGGTTTGGTAGTGCGGGAGTTTTTATCCAGCATGAATCAAAGCTGATGAATGACCGTCTTCAGGTTAATGTGGGATTCAGAACCGATCTGATCAGGGTACAGAATGATGAAGCTTTTGATCCGGTTTTTCTTCTGGTGAATGGGGTGGCTAAAGAACCGGTACCGGGTCAGCGTCATGTATTTGATGCACAAATACAGAATGCCATAACCTGGTCGGCTCATACCGGAACAATATTTCATTTAACGCCGGATCTGGATATATCAGGTACTTTGGGACGGTCATTCAGGAGCCCTTCATTGGAAGAGCGGTTTAAGTATATCGATCTGGGTTCAAAAGTCCGACTAGGTAATCCGCAATTGAAACCCGAGAAAGGACTTTTCGGTGATTTAAGCCTGAAGTACTGGAAAACCCGTCTTCAGATACAGCTTAATGGATATATTCATTATTTGTCTGATATGATTGTGGAGCAACCGGGGCAGTTTGTTTTCCACCTGACCTCTGGAGAGGCGGCTATCAGCGATACCCTGCCTGCATTAGTCAATACCAATGTTGACCGGGCTTTACTTTATGGTGCTGAATGGATAATTAATTATCAGGCAGGGAATTACCTGGTTGTTTTTTCAAAAGGTAGTATCGTTATGGGTCAGGATATTTATAATCATACTTTTCTTCCTTTAATTCCACCGGTGAACGGAGCCCTGGGGGTTCGTTACCAGTTGCCTGGTATTTTCAATCTCGAATGGACCACAAGAGCCTATGCGCCACAAAGGAGAATAGCTGCCGGGGAAGAGGCGACAAGAGGATATATCCTGTCGGATTTTGCTATCTATTCATTCCCAAAACAGATCGGTCCGGCCGGATTCAGGTTATATGCGGGAGTGGATAATCTGTTCAATAAATCATACAGAAACCATTTAGCTACCAACAGGGGAATAATCAGGGCAGAACCCGGGCGTAATCTTTATATCAGATTGACGATGCAGTTTTAACGATCACCCCAGAAAATAGCATTCAGTAATAATTTATGTTCTCCGGTCCAGAATCCGCGAAAAAGCGGATCATCAAAAAAGATTATGATATGACCCCTGCCGAATGATTGCCGTTGTATTGCAGAAGATCCTGAAAGAACAGTTGTCAGCTTCGGAGGTGCATAACCGGCAAGCAGCGGGTCAGATGTGTAAACCGCTATATTTTCATAAGGATTATCCGGCAGGGCATAAAGGCTGGATCCACTTTTAAATACCGGCAGGCTGGATCGGTGATATCCATAAGCAACCGGATGGGTAGTATCCAGCGTAGTATTGAAAATAGTACCCGGGATTGACCAACCTGTCCGGTCGGCGCGTTGTTTGTCATATGGACGAATTTTTTCACGCTCTTCCCGTGCAGGTTTCTTCAGAGGAGTAAGTTTGATAATGCCGGCTTTTGATAGAAATGAAGCTGCAGAACGAATAGAGATTACCGTTCCGCCACTACGAATCCAGTCGCGAAGTTTATCAAGGTCTTTGGCTGTGAGTTCTCTATAAGATCCGCCGGCAAGGAACAGCGTATTATAATCATTCAGATTGATCCGACTGAAACGATTGATATCGGTCAGGGTAATAGGGATCATAAACCGTGTATCCAATAAATGCCATATTTCGCCCACTTCACGGCTTGATACAGAGCCTCCGGTCAGGCAGAGGATCTTTGGAATGGTCAATCCGGCGAATTGCCCGCTTCCTAAATCAGGTCCTTCAGAAGTATATCCCGTAGGTGTGGCATAGATGGACAACCCGTTATCCACAGCCATTTGCTCTAACAGTTGGTACAGTTCATAAGAACTTACCGGTTGAGATTGCACCGGAACGAACAGGGTACCCGTACCAAAGCGGACCAGTCTGTTTTTTTGATAAATAGCAAATGATTTTCCGGCCTGCCTGACCTGAATGCCGGCTGAGAGTAATTCATACAATACTTTATGAACCATATAAGGATCACATGAGAACAGATAACCCACTGAACTTTCTGAACCGATCAATTCGCCCTGGACGGGCGTGATTTCCTCTATGCTTTTACCGACAGATAATTTTGCACCAGTTTTTGCATCAACTCCGGTATAGGGAATATTCATGGCCAGGGGCAGGGTCCAGGCACTTACGTCATAAAAAGTCGGATCGTTAAATGAAACCGGTCGTTCAAACAGGGTTCTGACCATCCGGTATTGAAGTTGATGGGTTGGAACAAAGAATGACTTACCCGGTTTAAACAGGATGCTGTCAACTTTTGCCGGTTTATTTAACGGGAATACCGAAATCCGGTGTTGTTGGAGTAAATCAATCATCATATTGGTGCGGTAGGGGTCATCGGGATCTCCAAACAGGTACCCCTTCACCGCAGCGTTTTTGGATTCTTCCCAGGCAGTACGGAAAAAATCCACCTGGTTGTATTTCAGTTCTTTACTAAGTGCTTGTGAAGCTTTTAGAGTGGAAAGGGATACTTTAATCTGATTTCTGATTGTAAAGGCAAAAGAGAGAGTTCCGCGTGATGTTTGGCGTAGTTGCCCGCGGCTGCCGGCTTGTTCAAAGAGGATACCGATAGAACCGTTGACGTCAGGATAGGAGGATCCTTTGCCGAAGTAAAAATCATCAAATACCTCTTCGGTAAAATAGAGTGATCCTATTTGATCCAGGGCTTTTGCATGAAAGAGGCCGATTTTTTGCGTAAGGGCAAAATTGGCATCCGGCACCACCGGATTAGAACGGCTTTTAACTCCGGGTTGAAAGAAAAAGGTTGAATTATTGCCCATTTCATGGTGATCGGTCAGAATTTGAGGCATCCAGCGGTGAAACTGTGCTACCCTGGCACGTGACTCGGGATTTTGCAGCAGCAACCAGTCGCGGTTCAGATCAAACCAGTAATGATTGGTTCGACCACCGGGCCAGGGTTCACTGAATTCAAATGAATTGGCATCCGGATTGGGAGTGATACTTCTTCGTGGATTAACCCATGAGGCAAAACGGTTAAACCCGTCGGGATTTAAACAGGGGTCTATCAGAATAATGCTTTGGTCAAGCATTTTAACAATATCCTGATCTTCAGCAGCAGCCAAATAATAGGCCAGTAACGGGGTTGCATTTCCCCCGCTGGCTTCATTACCATGAATACTGTAACCCAGCCAAACAATCATAGGGGTGTTTCGAATGGCATTAGAGGGGTGGGCTGCGTCCAGCGTGGCCAGGTGATCTGTTCTGAGTTTCTCGAGGTTTTGCTGGTTGTCCCGTGAAGTGATCACAACCAGCAGCAGGGGTTGGTGCTCATAAGAATATCCGGTATGAATCAGGCTGACCCGGTCAGATGCCTGATCCAAAAGCTCCATATATTTTACAATATTATCATACGTGAGGTATAATTC
>JAGHDB010000221.1 GCA_021160155.1 Bacteroidales bacterium
GGCAGAGATTGCACCTAACTGTCCGAAAGAGATCTACACCGATCAAATGCGCTTTGAGCAGATTATCAAAAACCTTATTACCAATGCTTTGAAGTTTACAAGTCAGGGATCTGTTACCATTCGTTTCTCTTCTGCCCCGAAAAATTTCCCCTACCGGCGTAAAGAGTTGGCAAACACCAATAACCTGCAGGTTGATGTGGAAGATACCGGTATCGGCATCCCCAAAGAGAAACAACGGGCAATTTTTGAAGCTTTTCAGCAGGCCGACGGGAGTACAGCCCGGAAATTCGGTGGAACCGGATTAGGTCTTTCCATCTCACGAGAATTAGCCCAAATACTAGGAGGAGAAATCCATCTGGAGAGCACAGAAGGTAAAGGTTCGAAATTTACCGTGGTGTTGCCTGTTTCAAATGAACCTTCCGGAGAAAACAGCCACCCGGACCCTGACGTAATCGATCCACCTGCAGCAAATCAAACACCGGAATCCAATTCCCCTACAACGTATCATCCACCCGTTAATGAAACATTTATCCAGGATGACCGGGAAAATACTTCATCACAGGATCAAGTAATACTGGTCGTTGAAGATGATCCGGAGTTCGCGAAGATTTTACTCAACCAGTGCAGAAGCGAAGGTTTTAAATGCATGGTTTCTCCGGATGGAGAACAGGGCCTTGAACTCGCCAGAAAGTTCGTCCCCGACGCCATCCTGCTTGACATTCGCTTACCGGGTATGGATGGATGGCAGGTACTGCACGAATTAAAACAATATACAACCACACGCCATATCCCGGTACATGTTGTATCCGGGATCGAAGAGACCATGGATGTATTTCAGAAAGGAGCGGTAGGATTCCTGCACAAACCGGTTACGAAAGAATCTTTATCTGTCGCTTTTAATAAAATTGAACACTTCATTGGCAAATCAACACGTAACCTGTTGATTGTTGAAGATGATGAAAACCTTCGGCATTCTATCAAAAAGCTGCTAAAGTCTAAAGATTTAACCATTATTGAAACAGGAACAGCCCGTGAATGTATCAAACTTCTTAAAAAAGAAACTTTTGATTGTATGATTCTTGACCTCGGCCTTCCCGATATGAACGGATTCGATCTTCTGAGTCAACTTAACAAACTGAAATCTATTGTATTACCACCAATTATTGTTTATACGGGCAAGGAGCTCGACAGCAATGAAAGTGAACAATTGAAAAAATACACGAATTCTATCATTATTAAAGGGGTAAAATCGGAAGAGCGACTTTTAGATGAAGCTACTCTGTTTCTCCATCAAATGATTCAGAAACTACCCCAGTCACAACAAAAAATCATTCGAAAACTCTATGACCAGGAAGACGTTTTTAAAAACAGGGAGGTTTTACTGGTAGATGATGATATGCGTAACGTGTTTGCCCTGACTAAAGTATTGGAAGAAAAAGGAATGAAGGTAATTAAAGCAGCCAATGGCATTCAGGCCCTGAAAATGCTGGATGATAACCACGACCCGGATTTGATACTCATGGATATTATGATGCCTGGGATAGATGGATATGAAGCCATTAAAACAATCCGTAAACAATCCCGGTATGAAAATCTGCCTATCATTGCCATGACAGCAAAAGCCATGAAGGAAGACAGGCAAAAATGTCTGAATGCCGGTGCATCAGATTATATTTCCAAACCCATTGAGCTTACAAAACTATTATCTTTGTTACGCGTTTGGTTATCAAAAGAATAATTGACTGCAATGAAAAGCATACCTGAAATCTTATTGGTGGATGATAATGAAACCAATATTTACAGTCTGACAAAGATTCTTGACCGGTTACCGGTTAAACTCCTGTCAGCACTTTCCGGTAAAGAAGCTCTCATTCTGGCAGGAAAACACAATTTTACTTTGGCTTTGGTAGATATTCAAATGCCGGATATGGATGGTTTTGAAACCCTGAAAAGACTCAGATCAACCCCGAATCACGATCAGTTGCCGGTGATATTGATCTCTGCAATTTACACCGAAGACCAATACAGAATCAAAGGAATGGCTACGGGAGCAGTTGATTTTATCCCTAAACCGGTCAGTCCTGAAATTATCCGGGCCAAGGTTAAGGTATTTTTAGAGCTGGAACAACAAAAAAGGCAGTTAAATCAACTGGTAGCCGAACTGAAAAAGAAAAACAAACAATTAGCTGCTGAAATAAAAAACCGGAAAAAAATTGAATCCGAATTACGTAAAGCTCGTGCCAAAGCTGAAAAAAACAGTGAGATTAAGAATCAATTACTGGTCAATATGTCGCATGAGATACGCACACCGGTCAACAGTATCCTGGGCTTTGCTGATCTGATCACCAATCCTGATATTGAGGATGTGGATAAAGAACGATACGTCCATTATGTCAGCCACAGCAGCCAGAACTTGCTTTTCTTAATTGATGAAATCCTGGATCACTCCCGACTTGAAGCCGGAGAGCTGAAAATAGTTACCGGTCCCTGTTGCATACACGATCTGCTTGCCGAGCTATATGAAGCTTTTGAAAAAATTAAGGATCAGTCTGATAAAAACAATATTAATCTGATCCTCGAACTGGCTAAAACGGATAAGAAATTAACCATCCAAACAGATTGCCAGAGACTAAGGCAAATCATCTCTAACCTGCTTAATAATGCCCTAAAATATTCAAAAGAAGGAGAAATCCGTTTTGGGATGGAGCCAAAAGGCAACCATATTGAATTTTGGGTTCACGATACAGGCGTGGGTATTGCAAAAGAAGATCTGGATAATATCTTTGACCGTTTCAAACGGATTGAAAATATTTCTGACCTGAAGGCCAGTGGTACCGGATTGGGTCTGTCACTTTGTAAAAATCTGGTCACCTTGTTGGGGGGCACTATCCGGGTGACTTCAAAACCGAATGTCGGATCGGAATTCAGGTTCAGTTTACCTATGAAAATGAGCACCACAGAAGAAGCCGTTCACGAAGATGATGAAATTACACAGGATACAATAGATTGGTCTGCCCATACGTTGCTGATTGCTGAAGACGAAGAGATGAATTTCATGTTCTTGCAGGAAGCACTAAAAGTAACCGGTATTCATATCGTTTGGGCTAAAAATGGTAGCGAAGCTGTTGAAATGGTTAAAACCACACCTAAAATTGATGTGGTTTTAATGGACATCAAAATGCCTGACATGGATGGTTATCAGGCAACTGCCAAAGTGAAATCATTTAACCCGTCCATCCCGGTAATTATTCAAACGGCTATGGCACTGACAGATAATCAAGGAAAAACTGATGCCCAAAATGCCGACTTTGATGATTTTATTACCAAACCCATCAACCGCACAACCCTTATTAAAATATTAAGTCACTTTCTGAAAAATAAAGATTGATCTGCTTTTTGGTATGTCTGAAAAACCAAAAATATTAATCGTTGACGATAAGGTTGAAAACCTGATAGCGCTTGAAAAATTGTTGACGACATTTAATGTGGAGCCTGTTCGCGCCTTATCGGGGAACGAAGCATTACAGCAAACCCTGAAACACCATTTTGCTTTAGCTCTGATAGATGTGCAGATGCCTGAAATGGATGGTTACGAAACAGTATCTATTTTACGGTCTAATCAGGACACACGTTTTCTGCCGGTAATTTTTGTCTCAGCCATCTATCGTGAAGATTATCATGTAGAAAAAGGTATTGAATCCGGAGCCATCGATTTTATTACCAAACCGATCAATCCGGTTATTTTAAAAGGAAAGATTAAACTCTTTCTGGAGCTGTATGAACAAAAAGAGTTACTTAAATCTGAAATCCAGGCGCGTAAAAATGCTCAGGAGGAGCTAACCCGTAATAATGCTCTGCTTCAGTCTTTACTCCAATCCATACCGGACCTGATTTTCTATGTAAACCTGCAAGGCCATTTTATGGGATGCAATCAGGCATTCAGAACTTTCACCGGTTTGCCGGAGAAAAAAATTACCGGTAAAACGTACCAGGATATTTTCAGCCCGGAAGTTGCCGAATCTTTAAGCAAAGCTGATCAAAAAGTAATCAAAACCACAAAAACAGACAGCCGGCAATTATGGATCTGGTCATCAAAGAGATCACAAATTCTGCTGGATGTCAAGAAAACACTCATCTGTGATCCTGAAGGTAATTCATTGGGAATTATCAGTATTGCAAGAGATATCACCGACTTTCACAATAACCAGCTTGCACTCGAAAAAGCCAAATCCGAAGCAGAATCCGCCAATATTGCCAAATCTATGTTCCTGGCGAATATGAGTCATGAGATCCGTACCCCGATGAATGGGATTATTGGCATGACGGATATCCTTCACGACACGGAATTGACTGATGAACAAAAGGAATTTCTCAGAATTATCAAACTATCAGGTGACAACCTGCTCACAATTATCAATGATATTCTTGATTTCTCAAAAATCGAAGCCGGAAGAATTACCCTTGAAGAGATCCCGTTCAATTTAAATGAGATAATTGATGAGACTAAGAAACTCCTTGAATACCAAGCTAGTCAAAAAAACCTCTATTTAAAATATTCTATTACTCCTGATGTACCACTTCAGGTAATTGGAGATCCGCTCCGCATTAAACAGGTATTGATTAATTTAACCAATAATGCCCTGAAATTCACTAATGAGGGAGGGATCACC
>JAGHDB010000059.1 GCA_021160155.1 Bacteroidales bacterium
AGTTTATTATATATGGTGGTATCCATATAGCTCTGATAAATATATCCTCCACGGTAGAGCAGCCGTAATTGCCGCCGCGTGGATTCGGAATAGGGGAATATATCATATTCGATGCCCGGCATGGCAGTGATTTTCAGCTTATAATTGTTAAAAGTTGAAGACTCTACATTCAGGGATCCTCCTGTTGACCAATGGTCATTCAGGCTCCGGACGATCAGGGAATTGAAAGACTGCCCGTTATTAATGCTTTTAATTATCTGGTCATCAATGTAAAAGTAATCCAGGTTCAGATTATAATTCAATCCAAAATCCAGTTTCCAGTCTGAGGTAATTCGCCGGGCCGATAATCTTCCGAAGATTTGATTGGTATTATAGGTTTTCTGCCCGTTGAGCATTCCGTTTACACTGGTGCTGAACACCCAGTTGTTCCATTTATCTGTAGAGACCTCTTCGGATAGCGGCTTTGAAAACGAGATGTTGATATGTTTCGCCAGCGGAGTCGTCATCACGTAACGCATCAGTCCCTGTTTAAGCAGTTGTACCTGAGCTTTTCGTATGTTGTCTTGTGTATCATCCGGGGAGCTGACATATTTGAGTGTGTCCCGCATCCCGGCAAATTGTTTTTGTCCGACTAAAAAGTAGGTATATTCTATTCCTCCTGATCCGGTTTTCTGGGTACTCGAAATAATGTACAGATCAGCGTCTTTGATATCCCGCATATAATTGATATAGGGAATTTCCCTGCGGATGAAATCATTGGCCTGGAGATATACTTTCAGGGCATCTTTTCTCAGCGTGTCAGCCGGAGAAACTTTCTGGGAGTAGGATGAAATAAATAATCCGCCTGCCAGTCCCAACAAGATCAGTTTTTTCATAATACGGTAATTTGAATGATATTAAAAAGGGCGGAAAGATAGGAGTAATATTACATCAACAGGGGTATTTTTCTGTCATTAACCTGATGTTAACCATTCATGCTCCGGCATTTTTCAGTAAATTAATGCCTTGTAAAACTAAATACATTGATTATGAATAGATTGTTGGTCTTTGCTGTTTTTTTATCCTTGATTTCCTGTTCAAACGGAGGGTCGAGAAAAGCACAGGATCTCCGGTTATGGTATAAGCAGTCTGCCGGAGACTGGACTGAAGCGTTGCCTTTAGGGAACGGGCGGTTGGGGGCCATGGTCTTCGGTACCGTTGAAAAGGAGCATATACAGTTTAACGAAGAGACTTTATGGACCGGTGAGCCGCATGATTATTCGCATTCCGGTGCGGCTGCCTATCTCGATACCATTCGTCAGCTTCTTTTTAAGGGAAAACAGCACCAGGCTGAGCAACTGGCCATGGAGCATTTCATGAGTGTGCCGCTCAGGCAGAAGGCCTATCAACCCTTCGGGGATATTTACCTGGAGTTTCCGGATCACAGAGGTTTTAAAGAGTACCGGCGGGAGCTGGATCTGACGACTGCGGTTTGCCGGACCACCTACCGGATAAACGGGGTGACTTTCAATCGCGAAGTGTGGATCAGTCAACCTGATCAGGTGTTGGCCATCCGGATCAGGGCAAGTAAGTCTAAGGCATTAAGATTCAATGTGTTGATGGATTCGCCTCACGGGCAGAAAGAGTTGATCACCAAAGGAAACCGTCAGACGATGAAGGTGGCTGTAAAAAACGGTGTATTGCACGGTATTGCCCGTATTGAAGTCGAAACGGATGGAGATATCACCAGTTCTGATCAAACCATTCTGGTGGATGGAGCGCGTGAGGCGGTGATTTACCTGGCTGCTGCCACCAATTATACAAATTACCATGATGTGAGCGGGGATCCGGATGCACGGGTGGAACACTATTTCACCGGCATCCGGAACAAGTCATATACATCCATGTTTCGGGATCATCTGACTGAGTATCAGTCCTATTTCAATCGTTTTCACCTGGATTTGGGCAATCACGACAGGGACACTTTACCCACCGACCAGCGGTTATATGCATTTGATAAGGATACCGAGGATCCCGGACTGGTGGCATTGTATGTTCAGTATGGCCGGTATCTGCTGATCTCCTCCAGTCGCCCGGGTACTTATCCTGCAAATTTACAGGGGATATGGAATCAGAGTTTACATCCCCCGTGGGACAGTAAATACACCACCAATATCAATACCGAAATGAATTACTGGCCTGCCGAGGTCATGAATTTACCGGATTGTCAGGATCCCTTGTTCCATCTGATTGAGGAGTGTGCCCAAACCGGGGCCGTGACAGCCAGAGTGCATTATAATTGTAATGGATGGATTTTACATCACAACACCGATATCTGGCGGGGCACAGCTCCGATAAATCATTCGAACCATGGGATGTGGGTAGGGGGAAGCGGCTGGTTATCGTCGCATCTCTGGGAGCATTTCTTGTTTACCCGGGATACGGTTTTTCTGCGGCAACGGGCCTGGCCCATTATGCGGGAAGCAGCCCGGTTTTATTCAGAATTTTTAATTCCGGATCCAAACACCGGATGGTTGATCAGCACACCATCCAATTCACCGGAGAATGGCGGAATGGTAGCCGGTCCCACGATGGATCACCAGATCATCCGGTCGCTTTTCAGGGATTGTGTCGAAGCCGGAGAATTGCTGTATACCGATCCGGAGTTTACCGCTCATCTCAAAGAACTTATCCCGAAAATTGCACCCAATCAGATAGGGCAGTACGGTCAGTTGCAGGAATGGCTGGAGGATAA
>JAGHDB010000215.1 GCA_021160155.1 Bacteroidales bacterium
AATTAAAGCTTGAAAAAGATCGATAAGGATTTCTTTTTCGTTTGGCAGCCGGGATCGCCTCACGATGCGAGCCGTATTTCCACCGCAAAACAAGATCTTTTTCATCAGGTTTATATGATGCATATTGCGTTCCGCCGCAAATCACCTCAGCACCCGGCCGTGCAGTATCAAGATACCGCTTAACATAACCCTTATCTACAATACCGGCATCTCCGTCAATGAAAAGCAAATAACGGTAACAGGCTCTTGAAGCCAGGTCATTGCGGTTTGCACTTCTGCCAAGCGGTTTTGTTCTTTTGAATATTTTTACCTGACCCTCAACTTCATTTTGGATCAACGGATTCTGATTATCCGGGTACCCCGAATCATCACCTACAAGGATCTCAAAATCAATCTGCAAATTACGGCATTGGATCACCAGTTCATCCAGCAATGAATGATAATCAAAACGGTATACCGGAATCAATATGGATAACATCCCATCTTAATTTCATCAAAAGTAGGCATTCTGTATCTTTGTCCGAAATAAAACGCATGAACAGAGTCTTGAAGTATTTTATCTTTTTTCTTGTACTGGTATTCTCAGGGAATTATTCCCTTAAGGCCGACGGATATGAGGTTAAAATCTGTATTTCCCATATCCGGGATACCCAATTGATGCTTTCTCATCGCATGGGTAATCGCTTTTTCGTGGATGATACCATTCGTATCAAACCGGGTGAATGTGGTGTTTTTAAAGACATCAACCCTTTGCCGCAGGGTATGTACCAAATCGTACTGCCATCTAAAAAATATATTGAGTTTTTTATGGATGCGGATCAGCAATTCTCAATCCATACCTCTGCAGATCATCTTATAGACAGTATCTCTTTTGATGGATCTGAAACCAATACCATTTTTCAGAACTGGCAAAAGCACCTTTCACACAAGCAGATGGATACGATATTCTGGAAAGAAACCATAAACCGTTTGGGAAACGGGGTGGCCGGTAAATTTGTAAAAGGACTCTATCCCGTTCAGATTCCGGTTAATCTGACACAGAATGAAAAATACCTCTATTACCGGCATCATTTTTTTGACAATATTGATTTCGCAGACCAACGTCTGTTACGCACTCCGCTGATCCGGAACAAACTGAATCAGTATTGTGCCAAAGTTGCTTTACCGGATCCCGATTCGGTTATTAACGATCTTAAAAAAATCATTAAGCAATCAGAACAAAACCCTGATGTTTACCAATATACGGTTCAGTTTCTGTTTAATTATTATGCCGAACCCAAAATAATGGGGATGGATGCAGTATATGTTTATCTGGCAGAGCACTATTATCTAAAAGGCAAAACGCCCTGGATCACATCCGAAAATCTGCAAACCATCATTCAACGTGTTAATGAGTTAAAACCTCTGTTGATCGGTCAACCTGCTCCTGAGCTGCCCGGACTGATAAACAACCGGGGAGAATCAGTTAGACTGGATCAATTCAAGGGACAATTGTTGATTTTATATTTCTGGGAACCGGATTGTGGGTTTTGTAAAGAAGCAACTCCGAAATTAAGGAGTTATTATGATGAATTAAAACAAGATGGTGTGGAAGTACTTGCTGTAAATACCCGTGAGGACACACTTTCGTGGGACAGTTTCATCCGGGATCATCATTTAAACTGGATCAATGTGTATTCACCTAAAAAGGTGATCCCTTTATTAGAAAATTACCAGGCCTGGTCAACCCCCACAATCTATATCCTGAATAAACAACAAAAGATCATTGCAAAAAACCTGACAGTAGATCAGATTGTTCCGTTTATTCAACATTACCGGAAGAATCACTGATTCCTGACAATTAAGATTTTTTTAGTGAAGTGATACGCATCAATTCTGATATAAGCCAGATAAATACCACTCACCGGTGGCTCAACACGAAAACGTATCCGGTTGTCGCTTGTAATCAAGGTGCTGGTTACCTGCCTGCCTGACAGATCATAAACCGTAATACTGCACTCTTTATAAACCAAATCGCCCAGATCGATTACAAATTCCTGTGAAGCAGGAACCGGTAATACTTTAATCTCATCTGAAAACTGGTTGCGTATCACAGAGACTTCCAATGATACATCCAATGCAGCGTGCATACCCGTCAGGGAGGAGAGTTCAGACCATTTTGAGCTTTTACGTATGAAGAGTGTATTGGCACCCTCCGCACCCCGGTCTACCGCAATTGAAGAGGAGAAGCCGGCCGGATCGATTGAGGGTGTTTCAAAACCTGCATATATTAATGAATCAAACGCAACCGGACTTCTGAAGCGTACAGTAATCCTGCTGTTTGGTTCACGGCCGGTCAACAGGATCGAATCACGTGTTTTAACCTCCCATTTCGCATCCCAGATGACAACCGGAAGGTATAAATCGTATGACGTCTCTGGAGTAATTGCAAGTCCTATTTCCATTCCGGATATCATCAGATCTTCCTGTAAAGGATTACGAAAAACTTCGGCAAAAGCTTCCATACCCGAAGTATTTGTGCCCGGCAGGTAGTTATCCGGACCAAACCGGTAATATTTGACGTGTTCTGTAGAATCAATATGAGTAACAATTGAAGAGTGGAGTATAACCGGATCAGAAACGACATTCAATTGATTATAATGATAAAATGTTTTCTCGTAATCTGTATAGGCAACCCGGTATCTGACATCATAATTCCCCGCTGTTAAAGGAGTCCATTGATTTCCGGATACGATTACACTCTGATGATCCTGATTAATAATTTCGAGTTTTGTATAAAGAGGTGATCCGCTGTTTTGTTCAGAAAATTGAATCGGCCGGTTTTCGGGAACACGCGTATCGGAAACCGAATATCCGGTTGATTCGAGAATATGAATGGTCTGCCTGACCGAATCTGATCCGTATTGATTGGTCACCCTTAATTTAATAGTTTTCAACCCCGAACTATTAAAAATAACTCCTCCGGGGTGCTGGTTGGTTGAAAAAGCCGGTGTTCCTCCCTGGAACTCCCAGTTCCAACTATCCGGCATTCCGGTACTCAAATCCCTGAAATATACTTTCTTGCCCACATATCCCTGTATAGGCTGGTTTACAATATTAGCTTCAGGTTGACCCTCCCTGTAGGGATCATATCCATTTATTGTTCCTACACCGAGATTCATCGGGTCAAGCCAATACTTCAACTGTTCGGTTGAATCAGAATAACGATCCCATGAAACAGATAATTTCTGGAAATAATCATTGTAATTATAATCACATGAAGCATCCCCTCCTGTCAAATCACCGATAATTTTATGATCGGTGTTAAAAAGCGGTGCTCCCGATGATCCCGGTTCTGTAGTACCCAGATCCCATTCATCAATCTTCCAGTGGGTGTTAGGATCAAATCCGGCGCCAAAATCACCTGTCGCAATACGGCGATATGATTGTGAAATCTTTTTTACATCCCCACTGGGATGATGAATGGTGGTTACCGTGTCATAATATGATACCATTCTGTTATCCCAGCCCGAATAATAGGGGCAGTATGATTCCGGTGGTGAGAGGGATAATTCTACCAGGCAAAAATCCACTTTACCCGTTGTGGCTAATAATTCAGATCCCGAAATGGTGTAATTCGATGGTCCGTCCGGTCCACCGCAATAAGCACTTTCATACCTGAAAAAGAAGACTGACTGGTGTGCGTGCGTTTCGGTACCAATACAGTGATGAGCGGTTAAAAGCAGCGGCCTGCCATCATTCCGCGAGTTATTGATCAAAGCTCCGGAGCAGAGCCAGTACCCGCTCCGGATAAATTTCACCACAGATCTTTTCTCAATCTGCCAGTCGTTACCTGGCGGGCAATTGATATCAACATTACAGGCACCCGAATGGCCAAATTCGCTGCCCTGTTTAAAGATGCCCGTAAAATCATGAGAAATCCTGCTGATTTGTAATTCGGGCTTAAAAGAGACCTGATCAGGAACATCCATTTCAACGATTAACTGGTCTCCTTCAACAGGTAGTGTGGATAATCCTCCCCAAGG
>JAGHDB010000345.1 GCA_021160155.1 Bacteroidales bacterium
CAAGCCTGCGATCTCCATAACATTTTCAGTACCCGGACGCCGGTTTTGTTCATGGTCAGCTCCGAAAATCACCCTTGCCAGTTTTGTCCCCTGTCGAATATACAGTGCACCGACTCCTTTGGGGCCATATAATTTATGGCCGGCCACCGACAGCAGATCCACCCCCAAGTCGTTCACTTTTACAGGGATCTTTCCGGTACTCTGGGCAGCATCCGTATGAAAAAGTATCCCGTTTGCGCGGGCAATGGCAGCAATCGATTCAATGGGTTGAATGGTGCCGACTTCATTATTGGCATGCATCACGGAGATCAGGATGGTCTCCGGTCGAATTGCTTTTTTAACATCTTCGGGATCTACCCATCCCGTATAGTCTACGGGCAGATAAGTTACTTCAAATCCTTCAGTCTCCAGAAAGCCGCATACTTCAAGCACGGCAGGATGTTCAACCTGTGAAGTAATAATATGGTTTCCATGCCCTTTCAATGCTCTGGCTGCTCCCTGAATAGCCAGATTGTTGGATTCGGTTCCCCCACCGGTAAAAATGATCTCCCATGGCTCAGCTCCTAACAACCCGGCTACCTGTTTTCTGGCATTTTCAACGGCTAAACGTGCTTCGGCCCCGTAAGAGTGAGTTGAGCTGGGATTACCAAAATGCTCCCGGAGATAGGGTTCCATCGCCATTGCCACCTGTGAATCTACAGGAGTCGTGGCATTATAATCCAAATAAATCATTGTCTCCTTCATGAACCGTAAAATTAATATCCTTGCCGGTATTTATCTCCTTTCTCAGCCATCATATTCAGGTAATTCCGGTACCGCATTCCGGCAATATCTCCCGAATCAACCGCTTTTTTCACGGCACAACCGGGCTCATGGGTATGGGTACAGTTATGGTACTGGCAACCGGCCGCATAACGAAACAGTTCGGGGAAAAAGTGATACAGCTCCTCTTTCATGATATCCACCATACCAAACCCCCTGATTCCCGGAGTATCGATTAAATCGCCTCCGTTTTTCAGGGAGATCATTTCAGGAAATGTGGTAGTATGTTTCCCCCCTTTATGGGCATCGGATATTTCAGCTGTTTTAAGCTGAATGTCAGGTTCCAGAAAATTGATCAGTGTAGTTTTACCCACCCCGCTGTTACCAACCAGTACCGTTAGTTTTTCTCTCAGTATTTCGTTCAGAAACTCCAGTCCGCTCTTATTTTTTAAAGATACCGGATAGGAAGGATATCCGGCTTTCAGATAGGCATTCCGCCATTCGTCCAACTGTTCCAGTTCGCGCCGGTTATATAAATCCAGTTTATTAAATAATAGAATAACGGGTATATTATATGCTTCAGCGGATACCAGAAGGCGGTCAACGAACATCGACAGTGTCTTGGGGGATTTCAGGGTCACCATAACCATAGCCTGGTCAACATTTGCTGCCAGCACATGGGTTTCACGGCTTAATTTCGTTGCCTTACGTATGATGTAATTTTTTCTCGGATAGAGTATGGTAATCACTCCGGTAGTTTCATATCCGGTAAGATTCAGCATAACCTGATCACCCACAGCAACCGGATTAGTAGTTCGTTTCCCCCGGATTCTGAACCTCCCTTTTAAAGTACAGGGTATAATTCTGTTTTCTGAGGTTCTGACCCAATGAAGCGCACCTGTGGTTTTAACAACCGTTCCTTCAAATTGCCCGCTCATTCCATTACGAAATTCAGGTCACTCCCCGGTTCTGTCTCTATCGGGTCTTTGCCGAATCTGAATATTCTGGCCGGACGTTTCCCGATCAGCTCCACCCTGTTGTTATTAACCAAAAGCATGGTTCCCTCACGCAATCCAACCACATACCGGTCGGGATTTACAGTAATATATTCCTCTATTCTCTGTTGGCGTGTCTCTCCGGCATGGCCTTCGGGATTGGCATCCAGATAATGCGGGTTGATCTGAAAAGGCACAAAATGAAAAGCATGGAATCCGCGGGGATCTGCAACCGGCATATCATTGGTAGTCATAATGGTCGGGCATGCCATGTTGGCTCCCGCGCTCCAGCCTATATAAGGTGTGCCGGTCAGCACTTTTTCACGTAACACATCCACCAGATCCAGTTCATGAATTTTTTTGGCCAGCATCCAGGTATTACCGCCGCCCACCACAATGGCATCTGATTGTTTGACCGCTTTTTTCGGTAAATTAAAATTATGGATTGAATCCACCTGATAACCCAGTTCTGCAAATCGTTCCTGAACTTTTTTCAGATAATCGTCATATGAAAATGTAACTGCAGCATACGGGAAAAACAATACTTTCCGTATTTCACGTCCCAGAAAATCCGCGATTTGCTCACGGGGATGATTCAAATAGGAATCTCCTGCATTCGTAGAATTACTGATCAGTAATAATTTCATGGCCATTTTATTTGTGTTATTTTTTTTATTTGTTCCTTATCCCTGTTTTCCGGAACCACCGGGATCCGGTTAATAGAAAAATTATTCGTCAATGTATTGAATAACAGAATTTTTCCGGATAATACATCATCCAGTTCAAGAATTACTTTTAATGTTTCATTTGCCTGAAGTGTTCCGGTAATCCCGGGTAATACATTGTAAATACCTAAAACCGGTTGTGGTTCAGTCTCAGGTCTGGCAAAGGGATACATACATCTGTAGGTAGGCCCTCCATGGTAATTGAATACGGCCACAGCTCCCTCATATTTAAAAACTGCACCATGAATCATTGGCTTATCCGATAAAACCGCCGCATCATTAATCAGCAAACGGGTAGCAATGTTGTCTGTGCAATCAACCACCATATCGAAAGAGTTGACAACTTTAACTGCATTTTCCGGAAGCATTCTTTCAACAATTACCTCTGTCTGTACAAATTCATTCAATGACCGGATCTTTTCACTGACCGCAATCGCTTTATACCGGCCCACGTCTTCTGCTCCGAACAACACTTGTCGTTGCAGGTTACTGTTCGTCACGCGGTCGTCATCCATGATTCCCAGGCGCCCTGTTCCGGCTGCTGCCAGGTATTGGATAACCGGGCACCCCAATCCGCCGGCGCCCACAACCAGCACGGAGGCATCCCGGATACGTTGTTGTCCGGCCCTGCCGATCCGGTCAAGCATCAAATGACGGATGTACCGTTCCTGCTCAATATTTGTAAGGCCTTCCATAGCCTACTAAGGTAAAAAAAAACCCGGAAGCCTGCTTCCGGGTTTATATCGTAAAAGATAGCGGTTTATTCACCGAAATGCACACCAAAAGTAACCGGAAATACCTGTGGCCCTTTTCCGTCTTCAAACAGAGTTTGAGGATAATAGGTTGAGAAAATAGCGAAATCACCATATCCTACCCTGGCGGTAAATCCATACCGGTAATCCCGGAGATAGAAATCGTCTCGTGATTTAATCTTCTGTTTTTCATCATTTTCCATATATTTCTGTACCTGACGGGCTCCTATTCTGAGCCCTCCTACCACCCCTGCAGATACTTTAATTCTTTCATGTTCTCCGTAAACCGGTATCTGAAACTCCACCAAAAGCGGGACAACCAGGTGGCACACACTCAAACGGTTTTTGTACAGGTCGTAATTAATCTGAGCGGCCGTAATGCCCTGTTGGGTTTTGACCAGGTCAAAATCCCCACTGAACATATAACGCTGATATTCTAAAGACAGACCGGTGACCAAACCGAAATAATTTTGGATCAACCCGAAAGATTTTTCCGCAAAATTGAAATTAACACCCCAGCTATTACCCATTTTCAGATCAAGAAACTGACCGTCATCGGGAAGTTGCAATTGATGATTTGAGTTCATAAAATTGGTGAGTCCAAATTCCAAACCATCCCATGTGCCGTCCATTCTGCGAACCGGCCGGTGGTGTTTTTTATGCTTGGGCTGTACTACAATATTCGCATCATCATCCGTAATGATCCGTATTTCTTTATCATCATCCACAATAACCGTATACTGTTTTTTACCGATTCTGATTTTAGAGGTATCAGGTTGTTGTGCCCTCAGGGCAGATCCTGTTAAAAAAACAGAAAACACGAGTAAAACTCCAAATTTTTTCATGTTGTTGGATTTTTGATTTCGGAAGTAAGACGCAATTGAATGGTAAAAAGTTACAAAAGCCATACAGATCGATATGCATCAACGATGAGGCAGAGACAGTGCCAGTAGCCGGCTGTTAAAATTTACTTTTTTAAGATTTCCGGTCGAATTGTATTCGCGTTCGATGTCTATTCCGGTATCCATCAGATTATTGAGTTTCTGAACCCCCACATCTGCCACTTCCCATAAGGTAAACTGTTGTTTTTTTACCAGTTCGGCGGGTTCTCCCAGAATACGTTCGCGAAATAGTCGTAAAGCCAATTCATATAAGGTTTCATACGTATCATCCGCTTTGGAAATCAATCTTGTTTCTGCAAGCATCACACCGGGTTCATCTGACTGCCTTGCGGTTACCGGTAAATGATGCAACGATTTGCGCGGAAGGTATGCCATAGGCTGAATATTCCGGTTTTCTTTTCCCGGGATCATGAATCCCGGTGCGGCAGGCAACTGTATAGTGCTGTTTTTCAGTGTAATATCGTTTTTATTCAAGTCGAGCAATGATTCTTTTACCGCCATCTGAAGATAATGCGGATGGTTGACCTCCGGGGTTTTACCCGGCCATAACCAAAAGGCCAGTCCGGTTACTACAGCAGCAGCAAGGGGATAGATCCATGCAGAAACAAGCCGTCTCTTTTTCTTTAATCTCGCCCGGCCCGGATAAAAGACTGAAGCATCCGGCACCAAACGTGTCCGGGTAAAAAGGTATAATTTCCGCTTTAAATTTTTATCCTTTTTGAGTTGGTCTTTAAACCGTATCTGTTCTGATCTATTCAGATCTCCTTCCATGAAAGCGATACACTGATAATCTTCTTCGGTTACTCCCGCATAATCGGCAGGAGTATGTTTCAAACCGGATTTCCCCTTAAAAGAAATTTTTTCTGCAGGGAGATGAAGCAATTCCATTTCATGTAACTCCTCTTTCATTTCGGGATGTAAAGAAAGAAACCGGTCCAGTTCTTCCAGCCGGGATTTGTTCAGGTTACCCTCCAGGAAATCCAGGAACCAAACCTCATAATTATCCAATCCTGTTTTTATCATACCAACATGGTTACCGATCCTATTTTTTCTTTTAAAAACACCCTGGCTCTATAGATATATACTTTGACCTGGGATTCTGTCAATCCGGTAATTTCAGCGATTTCTTTATAGGAATACCCCTCATAATCACGCATCATGACGACCGATCGTTGTTTCGGCGGCAGCTGAACGATAACCTGTTCGAGGATTTCCTTTAAATCCGAATATTGTTGTTCATGCGCGTATTCACCGAGCATCCCTTCTGCCATCGGCCGGTTTCGTTGATCTATCCTGATCTGGTCTATTAATTTATGATAAGCCGTGGTAAAGAGATAGGATTTGGCTTTCCCGGCATCTACACGATCCACATTGATCCACAACTTTTCAAAAGCATCCTGCACCAGGTCGCGTGCTTTTTCGGGGTCCCGTATATTTTTTACGAGAAACCGGTAAACGGCATCCGCATATTGATCTACACAACGGTTATAATCAGCAACTGTCATTTCGGGTTAAGGTCGTAATTAAGACGACTAAATTGTTCAAAAGTTACACATTTGTTTTTCATATCAATTTCTATAACCTTTACATTAGATCTTTCTTCTCTCATTTCAAACACATGAAAAAAACAGCAACCGCTTTTGCATTTTTTATCGGTGTATTGGTTTCATTACCTTTTCAGGCAGCAGCCCAACAATCCCTGACTGCAAAGCAGGTAGTGGATAAGGCCAATAAAAACATGGAGGGGGATAGCTCGGTCAGCCGGATGAGTATGACCATTGTCCGTCCTTCGTGGCAACGTACTATCGAATTTAAAAACTGGGTTAAGGGTACCGATTATGCCCTTACCCTGATCACGGCCCCGGCCAAAGAGCAGGGACAGACTTTTCTTAAAAGAGGCAACAACATGTGGAACTGGTTGCCTAAAATCCATCGTTTGATCAAATTACCTCCTTCCATGATGTCACAGGGATGGATGGGCTCTGATTACACCAATGACGACATATTAAAACAATCGTCACTGACAGAGGATTATGACCACCGTTTTGACGGTGAAGAGACTCTTGAAAACCGGCTTTGTTACCGGATTGAAATGATTCCCCATGAAGAATCAACCGTGGTATGGGGGAAATTGATCACCTGGATTTCAAAAAAGGATTTCATCTTCATGAAAACCGAATATTATGATGAAGACGGATATCTGGTCCGTACGGAGAAAGCCGGGGATATAAAAAAAATGGGCGGCCGTTTTATTCCCACCCGTCTGGAGATTATTCCGGCCGATGAAACCAGACAAAAAACCGTGGTGCTGATCCATGAAATGAATTTCAATGTGAATTTGAAAGATTCGTTCTTTTCACAACAAAACATGAAACAGATTCATTAAATCAAAAAATCAAAAAATCAAAAAATGGGCTACTACTTCAAAATGGCCTGGCGCAATATCTGGCGTAACAAACGCAGAACATTTATCACTACAGCCTCCATATTTTTTGCCGTATTCTTTGCCATTGTGATGCGATCCGTTCAACTGGGATCGTATGCCAACATGACGGATAATGTGGTTCAGGCCTATACCGGTTACATACAGATCTTTGATCACCGGTATCAGCAGGATAAAACCATTGACCATTCAATCACTGCCGATCCCGGTCTCTTATCCGGCATTTCTTCTCATCCGAATGTGACCGGGGCGGTACCACGGCTTGAATCGTTTGCCCTGGCCAGTTCGGGTAATCAAACCAAAGGAGTATTGGTGGTCGGTACGGATCCCGAAAAAGAAAACGGATTGACCCGCCTGGCAGATAAGGTGGTAAAAGGAGCTTATCTCAAAGCCGGTGACCCCGGTGTTTTACTTTCAAGAAGACTGGCTGCATTTCTGAAATGCACCGTGGGCGATACGGTCGTGTTAATTTCCCAGGGATATCACGGAATCGGTGCTGCCGATCAGTTTCCGGTCAGGGGAATCATTCATTTTCCTTCACCCGATCTGGATAATAAAATGATCTTTATGAACCTGAATTTCTGCCAGAATTTTTTTTCAGCACCAGGTCAGATCACTTCCATTTCGCTCAATCTTGCAAAAGAAAAGAAGATGGCCGGTACCGTTAAAGATCTTCAGAAACAGCTGGGGCCTGACTATGATGTAAAAAGCTGGAAAAAGATTCTGACCCAGTTGGTCCAACAGATTGAAAGCGATAATATCGGCGGACAGATTTTATTGGGATTATTATATCTCATCGTCGGCTTTGGCGTTTTCGGCACGGTACAGATGATGACCACCGAACGCCGGAAAGAATTCGGGGTAATGATTGCGGTGGGCATGCAAAAGATCCGTCTTGCCCGTGTTTTGATCATGGAGATGATTTTTATCGGTACTCTCGGTGTGCTGTCCGGAGTTATCTTCAGCGTTCCGGTGGTATATTTTCTTCATATCCATCCTATTACTCTGACCGGTGAGGGAGCAAAAATGATGATCTCTTACGGTATGGAACCCCTCATGCCCGGCGCCTGGGAAGCCGGTTATTTTTTCAGTCAGGCCGGGATCGTCTTATGTATTGTCATTGTAGCTGTTTTCTTCCCGATTTTCTGGGTAACCCGACTTAAATCCAATGAAGCACTAAGAACCTGAAATAAACAATAACTGATGATGATATCCTGGAAAAATATCTGGCGCAATAAAACGCGTAGCCTGGTAGTCACCGCTGCCATTACACTGGGATTATTCGGTGGCCTCTTCAGTTCAGCCATGTTCAAGGGTATGGGTGACCAGAGGGTACATGAAGCTCTGAGTAAAGAAATTTCCCATATCCAAATCCACAATCCCTTATACCTTGAAAATCCCGAGATCGGTTTTTATATTAACCGTGCCGGTGAAGTGCTGGATTTTATCCGTCAACAGGATGGGGTTGCAGGGGTAACCAGCAGAACCAAACTTACCGTTATGATCGGCAGTACTTCGGCCAACAGCGGAGTAACGGTATTAGGAATTGACCCTGACCGTGAACGGCAGGTTACGGAGCTTTATAAAGCAGTATTTGACTCATCGAAAGTGGCCCGGGAGTTGAAAATCCATGATCCCGAACAGATTCAGGCTTTCCTGAAAGACAGTGTGGGTGCTTATTTTAAAGGCGTCAGCAGAAATCCCATCCTGATCGGGGAAAAACTGGCTCATAAACTGAAAATAAAAGTCCGTTCGAAAGTAGTCCTGACCTTTCAATCCGTTGACGGCAACCTGACCGGAGGCGCTTTCAGGGTTTGCGGAATTTACCGGACGAATAATTCAATGTTTGAAGAGACTAATGTGTTTGTACGGGCAGACGATCTGGCAAAACTCACGGGACTCCCGGTGAGCAAACCACATGAAATAGCCATCATTCTAAACGATTTCAATGAAACCACTCCACTGGTTAACCTGCTGAAACAACACTTTCCCCAACTTGAAATATCCGGATGGAAAGAGTTGCAGCCCGATATCGGAATGATGAACGATTTTATGAATGCCATGATGACTTTCATGATCGTGATCATTTTACTGGCGCTTGGTTTTGGAATCGTCAACACCATGCTGATGGTGGTCATGGAGCGTAGTAAGGAACTGGGGATGCTGATGGCCATCGGAATGAGTAAAATCCGCGTATTCAGCATGATTATTTTTGAATCGGTTTTGCTCTGTCTGACCGGTGCAGCAGTGGGGATTGGTATCAGCGTACTGGTTATCAATTATTTTAACATACATGGTATTGATCTGACCGAATTCGCCAAAGAGGGTTTTGAAGCCATGGGATTCAGTGCCGTTTTTTATCCGGCACTTGGTTTTGATTTTTACCTGCTGGTTACACTGATGGTAGTAATTACCGGTGTTCTTGCATCAATTTATCCTGCATTAAAAGCCCTCAAATTAAACCCCGCCGAAGCGTTAAGAACAGAAGTATAAATCATCACATTATGAATATTATCGAGATCAAAGACCTGGTTAAAATTTATGACGATAAAAAATCCGTTCCGGTAAAAGCTTTAAACGGGATAGAATTATCCGTTGCCCCGGGTGAATTTACCACAATTGTCGGCCCGTCAGGTTCGGGAAAAACCACCCTGCTGAATATCTTAGGCGGATTGGATGACCCCACGTCGGGTCAAATTA